>JBBIIQ010000034.1:0-13427 GCA_037446405.1 Armatimonadota bacterium
CCCTCAGGCGTTGACCCCCCGCGGGGTGACGTGCTGGCGCACCCAGTCCACGATGGCCTGCAGGGAGGTCCCCGGGGTGAAGATCTCGGCGATCCCGGCCTGCTTGAGCGGAGCCACGTCCTCCTCGGGGATGATCCCCCCGGCGAAGACGACGATGTCCTCGGCGCCGCGCTGCCGCAGCAGCTCCAGGATGCGGGGGAAGAGGGTGTTGTGCGCGCCGGAGAGGATGGACAGCCCGATGGCGTCCACGTCCTCCTGGATGGCGCTGTTCACAATCATCTCCGGGGTCTGGTGCAGCCCGGTGTAGATCACCTCCATGCCGGCGTCGCGCAGGGCGCGGGCCACGACCTTGACCCCGCGGTCGTGCCCGTCCAGCCCGGGCTTGGCGATGAGGATGCGGATCTTCCCGTTGCCCATCGACCCTCCCGTCGTCCGTTCTCAGATGACGGCCATCTCCCGGTACTCGCCGTAGACGTGGCGGAGGACGTCGCAGATCTCACCCAGGGTGGCCTCCGCCTTCACCGCGTCCACGATGGCGTACATGGTGTTGCCGCCAGCCTGCGCCACCTCCCGCAGGCGGGCCAGCGCCGCCTGGGCGCGTCCCTGGTCCCGCCGCGCCCGCACCCGCCGGGTCCGCTCCACCTGCCGCCGCTCCACCTCGGGGGGAATGCGCAGGATCTCGATGGGCCGCTCCTCCGCCTGGGCAAAGGCGTTCACCCCGACGATGACCTTCTCCTGACGCTCCAGCTGTTGCTGGTAGCGGTAGGCGGCCTCCGCAATCTCCCGTTGCGGGAAGCCTGCCTCCACCGCCGCCACCATGCCCCCCAGGTCGTCGATGCGGTGGATGTACTCCCAGGCCTGCCGCTCCACCTCGGCGGTGAGGGCTTCCACGAAGTACGCCCCTCCCAGGGGGTCGGCGACGGCGGCCACCCCGGACTCGTAGGCGATGATCTGCTGCGTGCGCAGGGCCACGGTCACGGCCTCCTCCGTGGGCAGGGCGTAGGTCTCGTCCATGGAGTTGGTGTGCAGCGACTGGGTGCCGCCCAGCACCGCGGCCAGGGCCTGCAGGGCCACGCGGGCCACGTTGTTCAGCGGCTGCTGCGCCGTCAGGCTGACCCCGGCGGTCTGGGTGTGGAAGCGCAACCACCAGGAGCGCGGGTTCCTGGCGCCAAAGCGCTCCCGCATGATGCTGGCCCACATGCGCCGCGCCGCGCGGAACTTGGCGATCTCCTCGAAGAAGTCCACGTGGCAGTCGAAGAAGAAGGAGAGCCGCGGGGCGAAGTCGTCCACCTCCAGGCCGGCGTCGATGCCGGCCTGCACGTAGGCGATGCCGTCGGCCAGGGTGAAGGCCAGCTCCTGCACCGCGGTGGCCCCCGCCTCCCGCATGTGGTAGCCGCTGATGCTGATGACGTTCCAGCGGGGCAGCTCGCGCGCGCCGAAGACCAGCATGTCCTGGATCAGCTTCATGCTGGCCCGCGGCGGGACGATCCACTCCTTCTGGGCGATGAACTCCTTGAGCATGTCCGTCTGCGTGGTCCCGCCGATGCGCTCCCGGGGGATCCCCCGCCGGTCGGCCACCGCCACGTACATGGCCAGCAGGACGTTGGCCGGAGCGTTGATGGTCATGGAGGTGGTGACCTGGTCCAGGGGGATGCCATCCAGCAGGATCTCCATATCGGCCAGGGAGTCGATGGCCACCCCCTCCCGCCCCACCTCGCCCAGGGCCCGCGGGTGGTCGGAATCGTAGCCCATCAGCGTGGGCATGTCGAAGGCCACGGAGAGGCCGGTCTGCCCCATCTGCAGCAGGTAGTGGAAGCGTCGGTTGGCGTCCTCCGCGGTGCCGAAGCCGGCAAACTGGCGCATGGTCCACAGCCGGCCGCGGTACATGTCGGGGTGGATGCCGCGGGTAAAGGGATAGGCTCCGGGATCTCCCAGGTCCCGCCCGTAGTCCAGCCCGGTCACATCCTCCGGCCGGTAGACTACCTTCAGCGGGATCCCGGAGAGCGTCTCCCGGGGCACGGTGGGGCGCTGCGCCTGCATCACCATCTCACGACCCCTCCGCCATCTCCATCTCAGGCCCCTGGGCCAGGGCGCGGTCCACCAGCTCCGCCACGTCCAGGGGACGGGCGGGCGACTCCAGGGCTGCGGCGGCGTCCTCCAGCATGAGCAGGCAAAACGGGCAGGCGGTGGCCACCACCTCGGCACCGGTGGCTGCCGCCTGCCGCGTGCGCACGTGGCTCACCCGCTGCCCCGCCCGCTCCTCCACCCAGTAGAGCCCCCCGCCGGCCCCGCAGCAGAAGCCGTGCTCCCGGCACTGCGCCATCTCCACGGTGCCCGCGGCGACGGCGGCCAGCACCCGTCGCGGCGCCTCGTACTCCCCGTTGTGCCGCCCCAGGTAGCAGGGGTCGTGGAAGGTCACGGTGGCGGCGGTGCGGCCGGGGCGGAGGCGCCCCTCTTGCATCAGCCGGGCCAGCAGCTGCGTGTGGTGCCACACCTCGTAGGTGCCTCCTAGCTGCGGGTATTCGTGCCTGAAGGTATTGTAACAGTGCGGGCAGAGGGTGACGATCTTCTGGACGCCGTGGCGCGCCAGCGTCTCGATGTTCTGCCGCGCCAGGGTCTGGAAGAGGTACTCGTTGCCGATGCGGCGCGCCGGGTCGCCGCTGCACGTCTCCTCCTCTCCCAGGATGCCCACCTCCAGACCCGCAGCGGCCAGCGCCCGCAGCAGCGCCCGCAGCGCGGGGTGGTTCCGCTCGTTCAGGGCCGCGGCGCAGCCCACCCAGAGCAGCCACTCCGCCCGCTCCCCCTCCGCCAGCCGCCGTACGTCCACGCCTTCCGCCCAGGCCGCCCGGGAGAGCGCCGCACCGCGGAAGGGATGCCCCCGCACCTCCAGGCTGCGCAGCGCATCCGCCATGCTCTCGGGAAGGCTGGCCTGCTCCATCACCAGGTGCCGCCGCAGCTCCACGATCTTGGGTACGTGCTCGATGAAGACGGGGCAGGCCTGCATGCAGGCCAGGCAGGTGGTGCACGCCCATAGCGCCTCGGGCCTGACCACCGCCCCGGCCAGGAGGCGGGGCGCAGTGGCGCCGCTGCGGGTCATCTCGTCCCGCAGGTCCAGGATGACGTGCATCGGCGAAAGCGGCTTGCCGGTGGTGCTGGCCGGACAGACGGCGGTGCAGCGCCCGCACTCCGTGCAGACGTCCAGGTCGAACAGGTCCTTCCAGGTCAGGTCGGTGAAGGCGGAGGCACCGAAGCGCTCGCTGCGTTCGAAGTCGATGAGGCTCACGGCGGCGGGGGTGCTCAATGGCTGCAGGTAGGTGTTCAGCGGAGCCAGCACCAGGTGGAAGAGCTTGGAGAAGGGGATGTAGGCGATGAAGGCCATGGCCAGGACGAAGTGGATCCACCACAGCCAGGCGTGGCTGAAACGCACCGCCGCCTCGCTCATCCCGACCGCCCGCACCAGGAGGGCTACGCCGTAGCCTACGGGGGACCAGGCCGCCCAGGGGTCGGCGGTGCCGGCGATGCGCAGCCCCTCCACCAGGAATCCGGTGACCAGGATCAGGGCGAACAGCCACAGGATCAGCGCGTCGGCCGGCACGCCCCGGCGCAGGCGAGGCGGACGCAGCAGGTAGCGCACCACCAGCGCGGCCGCCACTCCGGCCGTCGCGGCCAGCCCCATCACGTCCAGCGTCGCCGACTGGAAGTACAGGTAAAACGGCCCCTGCATGATCCGCAGGCGGAGGTCCTGATGGATGAAGACGACGGTCGTGCCGGCAAAGAGCGCCACGAACCCCCAGAAGAAGGCGAAGTGGTATGCCCCGGCCACCCGGTCGACCAGCAGCCGCCCGTGGGCCAGCACATGCCGCACTACCGCGGCCAGCCGCGGCCCCACGGGGCGCAGCCGTGCAGCGGGGCGGCCGCGGCACCACAGGCGCACGTGCCGCGCCACGCCGTAGGCGAAGACCGCCAGCGCGACGAAGGCCAGCAGGTACATGACCACCACGCCGACGGGGGGGATGTTCCAGAAGACCTCTCGGGTGGGCGTGGTCAGGGGCCTGCCCCTCCGCTGCGGCCACCGCGGGCCGCCGGGCTACGTGCCTTTCAGCTCCTTCACCCTGGCGATCAGGGCCGGCACCACCTCCCGGTAGTCCCCCACGATCCCCAGGTGGGCCACCGAGAAGATGGGCGCCTCGGGGTCACGGTTGATGGCGACGATGGTCCGCGAGCCCGACACACCGGCGATGTGCTGGGTGGCCCCGGAGATGCCCACGGCGATGTAGAGCGCCGGGCGGATGGTCTTGCCGGTCTGGCCGATCTGCCAGCTCACCGGCACCCAGCCGGCATCCGTGGGCGGCCGGGAGGCGCCCACCGCGCCGCCCATGAGCTGGGCCAGCTCCCGCAGCAGACCCAATCCCTCGGGGCCGCCCAGGCCCCGTCCGCCGCCGATGACGACCTGCGCCTCCTCCAGGCCGAACTCCGCCTGCTCCCGCAGCACCTGGCGCACCCGCGCCGGCAGCGCCTCTGCATCGATGGAGACGTCGACATCCTCCACCCGCCCGTCCACCGGCGCCGGGGCGGGGACGTCCAGGGCGTGGGGCTTCACCGAGAGCACCGCCGGACGCGCCTGCACCACCAGCGTCGCCAGCGCTCTCCCCCCGTACACCTGGCGGCGGGCGACGACGGCGCCGTCTGCGGCCTCCACCTGCACGCACTCCGTAGCCAGACCGGCACGCAGGCGGGCGGCCAGCCGCGGGGCCACCTCCCGGCCCACCGTGTCGGCCGCCACCAGGAGGACCTGCGGCCGCACCCGCGCCACCACGGGCTGCAATGCCGCCAGCACGGCATCGCTCTGCCCGGCCGACAGCAGCGGGTGGTCGCAGCGGTACACCACGCCCACCCCGTGGCGGTGCAGCTCTGATGCGGCCGCAGTCAGCCCCGGCCCGTGGCCCAGCAGGGCGGCGCTCACCTCCAGGCCCAGCGGCTGCAGCGCCCGGGCGCCCCCCACCAGCTCCAGGCTCGTCCGCGCCAGGGTCCCCTCCAGCGCTGTGGCGACGATGCACACTCCCCCCATGGCCACGTTCCTCCTACAGCAGCTTCAGCTCGCGCAGCCGCTGCACCAGCGCCGCGGCCTGCTCGCCGGGATCGCCCGGGAGGAACTCGCAGCGGGTCGTCCGCTCCGGTAACGCCACCTCGCGCACCTCGACCTCCAGCGGCCCCTCCTCGCCCGCCTGGGGGGCGACCTCCGCCACCGGCCAGGTGTGCACGGGCTTGCGCCGCGCCGTCATGATGTCCTTGACCTTGGGCAGGCGGGGGCGGTTGCTCTCGTCGCTGGTCACCGAGAGCACCGCCGGCGGGCGGACCTCCACGAGGTGGAAGCCCTCGTCCGCCAGCCGCCGCACCAGCAGTGTCCCGTTCACCTGCTCGATGCGGGAGACGAAGGTGACGCAGGCCGCCTGCAGCGCCTCCGCCAGCAGCGGGCCGACCACCCGCTCCACCCAGTCCGCGGACTCGCAGCCGCACAGCACCAGGTCGAAGTGCCCGAGGCGCCGCACGGCGGCGGCCAGGAGGCGGGCCTTCGCCGCGCCCAGCCGCGCCGGCGCCTGTGGGTCGTCAACCACCACCGCCTCGTCCGCCCCCATAGCCAGGGCCAGGCGGATGGCGTCGCCGGAGGCGGCCGCCGGTCCCAGCGTCAGTGCCGTCACCTTGCCACCCACGCGGTCCTTAAGCTGCAGCCCCACCTCCAGGGCGTTCTCGTCGTAGGTGGAGATGACCAGCGGCCGGCCCTCGCGCACCTGCCGCTGGGTGACCGGATCGATGGCGAAGTCCCGCGCGGGCAGCTCCGGGTCCACGACCTGCTTGAGACAGACGATGATCTCCACGGTTCCCCCCTAGCGCCGGCCCAGCACGTGGCGGGAGATGACCAGGCGCTGGATCTCGGACGTCCCCTCGTAGATCTCGGTGATCTTGGCGTCGCGGAAGTACCGCTCCACCGGGTACTCCTGGATGTAGCCGTAGCCGCCGAAGAGCTGCACCGCCCGGTGCGCCGCCCACATGGCCGTCTCCGAGGCCACCAGCTTGGCCATGGCCGCCTCCGCCGTGCAGCGCTCCCCGCGGTCGCGCAGCCAGGCCGCCCGGTAGGTGAGCAGGCGCGCGGCGTCGATCCGCGTGGCCATGTCCGCCAGCGCCCACTGCACGGCCTGGAACGCCCTGAGCGGCCGGCCGAACTGCTCTCGCGTCCCGGCATGGGCGACGCACTCCTCCAGGCAGGCCCGGGCAATCCCCACGGCCTGGGCGGCGATGCCGATGCGCCCCCCGTCCAGGGTGGAGAGGGCCACGCGCGCGCCTTCGCCCCGCCCGCCCAGGAGGTTCTCGGCGGGGACACGGCAGTCCTCGAGGACGATCTCCGCGGTGGAGGAGCACTTGATCCCCAGCTTCTGCTCCACGCGGCCCACGGCGATGCCAGGGAACGACTTCTCCACCAGGAAGGCGGAGATGCCGCGGGCCCCCGGCGCGGGCTCGCTGCGCGCGTAGACGATGGCCAGCTGCGCCTCCAGGCCGTTGGTGACGAAGAGCTTGCGCCCGTTGAGCACCCACTGGCCGTCGCGCTGCTCCGCCCGCGTCCGCAACGCCATGGCGTCGGAGCCCGCCTCGGGCTCGGTGAGGCAGTAACAGCCCAGCCACTCGCCGCTGACCAGCCGCGGCAGGTAGCGGCGCTTCTGCTCAGGGGTGGCGAAGCGCAGGATGGGATCGCAGACGAGGGAGTTCTGCACGGTGATGATCGCCTGCACGCCCGCCGAGGCTCGCGCCAGCTCCTCCTGCACGATGACGTTGGCCAGACCGTCCAGCCCCGCGCCGCCGTACTCCTCCGGCACATTCAGCCCCAGCAGCCCCAGGGAGGCGGCGCGGGCGATGATCTCGGCAGGAAAGCGGGGGTGGTGGTCGAGGTCGGCCGCAATGGGGAGGATCTCCTTCGCCGCAAACTCGCGGACCGTCGCCTGGATGAGCCGGTGCTCTTCGCTGAGGGCGAAGTCCATGACCGCGTCGACACCTCTTTCTTCCGCGGAGGGCGGCCCCGCTCCTCCGCGGCGCCACCCTCCGCCCGGCGTGCAGCCGCGCCCCGCGCCCACCTGCGCCCGCATCCGACAGGGAATGGCGCCGCCGGGGGCGAAGGGATCAGGCGGTTCCCGCGGACTGGTCCTATGGACACCCACGTGGCTATCGTCGGCGTCGGCCTGACCCCGCTGCGTCCTGTATCGCCGGACCTCTCCTTCCGGGAGATGATCTTCGAAGCGGCCACGCGCGCCTATGCGGACGCGGGCATCACCCCGCGGGACGTCGACACCTTCGTCACCGTCGCCGAGGACTTCCACGAGGGGACCAGCATCGCCGACGAATACACGCCCGACCAGCTGGGCGCGGTGCGCCGCCCCGTGCACACCGTCGCCGGGGACGGCCTGCAGGGGGTGGCCGCCGCCTACCTGCTGCTGTGCTCCGGGGCCGCGGAGGTCGCCGTGGTGGAGGCGCACAGCAAGGCCAGCAACATCATGCACCACGAGGAGGTCCTGGCGCTGGCCATGGACCCCATCTACGAGCGGCCCCGTCGGCTCAACCCCCACGCCGTGGCCGGGCTGGAGATGCGCCGCTACCTCCACGAGGCGAAGGCCTCTCCCGAGGTCTGCGCCCAGGTGGTGGTGAAGAACCGGGGCAACGCCCTGCGCAACCCCTTTGCCGCCTACGGCGCCGTGCTCTCCCCGGAGGAGGTGCGGCGCTCCCCGCCCCTGGCCGAGCCGCTGCGCGAACTGGAGGTGAGCGGCTACGCCGACGGCGCGGTGGTCCTGGTCCTGGCCTCGGCGGAGGCGGCCCGCCGGCTGACGGGGCAGCCGGTGGCCATCCGCGGCATCGGCTGGGCCTCCGACGAGCCCTCCCTCTCCGGCCGGCCGTGGTCCGACGCGGTCTACGCCCGCCTGGCCTGCGAGATGGCCTACCGGATGGCGGGCATCCGCGCCCCGGCCGAGGAGATCGACCTGTTGGAGCTGGACGACACCTACGCCTACAAGGAGCTGCAGCACCTGGAGGCGGCCCTGCGCCTGGAGGTCGGCGAGGGGGCCCGGCTCACCGTCGGCGGCCGGACGGCCCTGGGGGGGCCCCTGCCGGCCAACCCCTCGGGCGGGAGCCTGGGCATGGGATACGGGTACGACGCGTCGGCGCTGGTGCGCACGGCGATGGCGGTGCTGCAGATCCGCGGCGCGGCCGGGCCGCTGCAGGTGGCGGGAGCGCGCTGCGCTGTCGTCGTCTCCTGGCGCGGCGTCCCCACCACGTCGGGCGGGGCGGTGGTGCTGGGTGCGGTGTAGGAGGGGCCGCCATGGCTAGGCCGGCGCGCCGCGTGGCCGTGGTTGGGGCCGGCCTGTCCCTGTTCGTCCGCCGCGCGCTAGAGACGGGGAAGGAGCTGGCGTACTACGCGGCCAGCCAGGCACTGGCCTCCGCGGGGCTGCGCCGCCGGGACGTCCAGGCGGTGGTCATGGCCTCCGCGCCTGATGCCTTCGACGGCGTGCACATGAAGGGCGAATACCTCTCCGACGGCGCGGGCGGGTGGCGCAAGCCGTACTTCCGCGCCTACGTCGGGGGTGGCTCCGGGGTCTTCAGCATCATCTCCGGATGGTCGCTGGTGGCCTCGGGGCTGTTCGACGTGGTGCTGGTGGTGGCCGAGGAGAAGATGAGCCCCACCCAGCCCCACCCCCAGGCGGCGTTCAACTCCATCTTCGACCACACCATCGAGCGGCCGCTGGGGCCCAACCTCCTGTGGATCTTCGCCCTGGAGCAGCACCGCTACATGCACGCCCACGGGATCCGCAACGAAGAGATCGCCCTGGTCTCGGTGAAGAACAAGCGCAACGCGCTGGACCATCCCGCCGCGCAGGTCGCCGCCGCCGTGACCCTCGAGGACGTCCTGGCCAGCGAGGTGGTCGCCTGGCCGGTGCACCGCCTCATGGTCAGCCCGGGCTCCGACGGCGCGGCGGCCATCGTCCTGGCCGCGGAGGAGGTAGCCAGGCGGCTGACGGATCGGCCGGTCTGGGTGGAAGGGATCGGGTGGACCCTGGATACCTCCTACTGGGGGAACCGCGACCTGGCCTACCCGCGCTACGTGGAGGACGCGGCGCGCATGGCCTATCGGATGGCGGGGATCACCGAGCCGCGGCGGCAGATTCACGTGGTCGAGCCGTACGACCCCTTCGCCTACAAGGAGCTGCACCACCTGGAGGGGCTGCTCCTGGCAGAGCGGGGGAAGGCTCCCGAAGACCTGGCCCGGGGCCGCTTCGACCGCGACGGGGAGCTGCCCTCCTCTCCGTCGGGCGGGCTGCTGGGCGTGGGCAATCCCATCGCCGCCGCAGGCCTGATGAAGGTCTGCGAGCTGTACTGGCAGCTGCGCGGCGAGGCGGGGAAGCGGCAGGTGGCCAACAGCCCCCGCCGCGGTCTGGCCCAGGCGTGGGGGGACCTGATGCAGATCGGGACCGTCGTGGTGCTGGGGGTGTAGCCGGTGCGGGCGGGAGCGCGCTGCTGCGGCAGGAGGGCAGGCTGATGGTCGGCGAGCGGCGCAGTCCGCGGCGGCCGGGCGCGAAGGTGTCGCGCCTGCGCAAGAAGATGCTGCAGGTCCCTCCGCCGCGGCGGAAGGTGCTGCGGCCGGCGGCTGCGCGGCGGGCGAACCGCCCGGCGGGTGGTGCCTCCTCCGTCGCCGCGCGCCCCCAGGAGGCGGAGCCGATCGCCCTGGTGGTGCGCGACGGGCTGCGGGCCACCCCGCTGCGGGAGGAGCACCTGCGCAGCGGAGCGGTCAGCCTGGAGCGGTGGGAGCCACAGCTGGCCTACCGCTGGGACAGCGGCGTGGCCATCGGCCGCTTCCTGGACGGGCTGCGGGCGGGGAAGATCCTGGGCGTACGCTGCGACCGCTGCAACCGCACGGTGACGCCGCCGCGGGCTTTCTGCGAGTGGTGCTTCAAGCCCATGGACGCCTGGGTGGAGCTGGCGGATACCGGCACCATCAACACCTTCTCCATCTGCACCGTCACCTGGGACATGCAGCCGCTGGCGGTGCCTCAGGTGCCCGCCGTCATCGAGATCGACGGGACCCGGCCGCGGGCCGGCTTCCTCCACCTGATCGGCGGCCTGCGCGCGCAGACCGTGGAGGGCATCCGTCAGGAGGTCCGCGTGGGGCAGCGGGTACGCGCGGTGTGGAAGCCGGAGGCGGAACGGAGCGGCGCCATCACGGACATCCTCTACTTCACGCCGGTGTAGGGGCGACCATGGGACTGCGGGAGAAGATCACCGACACCTCCCGGCTGCGGGCCTGGGAGGGTCGCATCGGCATCGCCTTCCAGTACACCGCCGGGGCGGCCGGACAGCGGTTCCTGACACTGCTGCGCCGGCGCGGGCGCCTCGCGGTCACCCGCTGCCCCGAATGCGGCACCACCTACCTCCCGCCGCGGGTCTACTGCCCGCGGGACTTCCAGGACCTCTCCACCCGCTGGGCGGAGGTCGCGCCCCGCGGCGTCGTGCACTCCTTCACCCTGGTGCACCGCGACCTGCGCGGGCAGCCGCTGCACCCACCCCGCCTCTTTGCCGTCGTGCAGATCGACGGCACCGACGGCGTCCTGCTCGCCCCGCTGGACCTGGACCCCGCAGCGGTGGCCATCGGGCAGCGGGTGGAGGCCGTGCTGCGTCCTCCGGCCCAGCGGCGGGGGACCATCGAGGACATCGTCGCCTTCCGATGACCCCGCTCCGCGTGGCCGCCGCCGGCCTGCTGGTCCTGGCGGCGGTGCTGTGGGCGGTGCGTCGCCGCTACGACCGCTTCACCGCCTGGGCGGTCGAGCACGTGCGCAGTGCTCATCCGGACCTGGCGGTGCAGGGCGTCACCGCCCATGAGCTCTCCGGGCGCCTGGCCGGGGTGCCGGTGCGCCTGGATCTGGCCGCGCTCTTCCGCCGCATGCGCGGGCGCCTGGATGCGCCGGCCCTCGATGGGGTCGTCGACGCCATGCGCGCCGCCCTCCCCCCGCCGACCCCTCCGCCCCTGGCGTCGGTGCGCGGCGCCGTCCTCCCCCTGCTCAAGCCGGCCGCCTTCGCCGCCCTCTACCACCGCTATCCCCCGGGGCTGCGGCTGGTGGCGCGGCCGTTCGCCGATGGTCTGGTGGTGGTCTACGTCCTCCTGGGCTTCCAGCAGCTCCTCTACGTCACGGTGGGCGCCTGCCAGGTCTGGGACATCGACCCGGACGAGCTGCACCGTCTGGCGCTGGAGAACCTGCGCCGCCGCACGGAACGCCTCCTGTCAGCCCTGGGCGGGCCGCGGCGGATCTACGCGCACCTGGACGGGTTCGAGGCGGCGCGCATCCTCATCCCCGACCTGGTGGCCCCGCCGGACGTGCGGGAGGCGCTGTGGGCCGTCCCCGACGAGCACCTCCTGCTGGTGGGGGACGGCGGCGAGGCCGGACGCCTTGCCCGCGAGGCCGCAGCGGCATTTGCCGCCGCCCGCAGGCCGCTCTCCCCGGCCGTCTTCCGCCTCAGGGAGGCCGCCCTCGTCCCCGAAGTAGTTTCATAGGGGCGAAAGGAGCCTCTGCGCCTGTGTATAACCCATCTTCAAGAGGGTTATCGAATCCACTCTCAGGAGGTGCGGGATGAACGACACGTGGTCGCAGATCATCGGCCTGGGGGAGCTGATGACGAAGGCCGGGCTGGATCCCAAGAACGACGGCGACGTGACGCGCATGCTCAACTGGCTGCGCAACCACAACGTCCCCTACGCCCTGATCGGCCGCGGCGGCGGCGGGCGGCAGCGCGGCATCCTGGTCCTCGCCGAGGACGTGGCCGCGGCCGTACGCGGCGGGCGGCGGCGGCGGGGAAAGGCCGCGGCCGGGGGTTAGCCGCGGTCCGCGGAGCACTCGCAGCCGGGCTCAGGGGCCGTAGGTGTAGAAGCCGCGGCCGGACTTCCGGCCCAGGTGGCCGGCCAGGACCATCTTCCTCAGCAACGGTGGGGGAGCATAGCGCGGGTCCTTGAACTCTGCGTACATGGCCTCGGCGATGTAGTACGTGGTGTCCAGGCCGACGAAATCCAGCAGCGTCAGCGGCCCCATGGGGTGGTTCAGGCCCAGGGTGACTGCGCGGTCGATGTCCTCCCGGGTGGCCAGGCCCATCTCCAGGGCGCGCACCGCATCCAGGAGGAACGGGACGAGCAGCAGGTTGACGATAAACCCCGGGTAGTCCTTGGCCAGCACCACGGTCTTGCCGACGGATTCGGCGAAAGCCCGCGCTGTCTGCAGGGTCTCCTCAGAGGTGAGCAGGCCGCGCACCAGCTCCACCAACGCCATCACGGGCACCGGGTTGAAGAAGTGCATGCCCACCACGCGGTCGGGCCGCTGCGTCGCCGACGCCATCTCGGTGATGGAGAGGGAGGAGGTGTTGGAGGCGAAGATGGTGTGCTCCGGGCAGAGTCCGTCCAGCTCGCGGAGGACCGCCTGCTTCTCCGTCATCTGCTCGATGACCGCTTCGATGACCAGGTCGCTGTCGGCCAGGTCGCGCAGGAGCAGGGTCCCCCGGATGGCCTCCCGCGCCTGCTTCGCCCGCTCCGCGTCCAGCTTCCCCCGGGCGACCGCGCGCTGCAGCGACGCCTCGATCCGCTCCAGCCCCCGCTGCAGCAGCTCCTGGCTCACCTCGCGCACCACCACCTGGTAGCCCGCCCGGGCGCACACCTCGGCGATGCCCGAACCCATCAGGCCGCAGCCAACCACACCCACGCGCTGAATCGTCATCGCTGAGCCTCCTCGCCCGTTCCTCAGGATGGGGTATCCGGCCGCCGGGACGGGGCATCCGGCCGCCGGGACGCCCTCACCTCCACCTGCACCGTCCCCACCTCATCCTCGCCGAGGATGTAGACCTGGTCAAACCCCTCGCTGTGCACGGTGCGCAGCGCCTCCTGCAGCCGCTCCCACTGCTCGCGGATGACCGGCCGGCCCACCTGGCGGCCGGGGCGGTGGGCGTTGAGGGTCTGCGCCCGCTCCTCGGAGACGTCGAAGACGACAAGGACCGCGGGGACCTGGTGGCGGCGGGCCAGGGCCAGCAGGTCGCGGCGTGCCTCCCGGCGCAGGGCCGTGCTGTCGGCCACCGTCAGCCGACCGTACCGCAGCCGCAGGTCGATGATGGAGTGAAAGAGGGCAAACGCGTCGGGCGAGACCCGGATGTTGGCCTCGTCGTCGGAGATCATGGCCCGGCAGCGGTCCGAGGAGACGACGGCCGTGGGGCGGAAGTGCCGCCGCGCGAACGTGGACTTGCCGCTGCCGGCCGGGCCGCAGAGGACCACCAGTGCGGGATCGGGGATGACCAGCCGCCGCGCCACCGTCAGGACGTCTGGTCCGCCGCGGCCGGCTCGGCCAGGACGGCCCAGACCAGCG
>JBBIIQ010000035.1:0-10273 GCA_037446405.1 Armatimonadota bacterium
ACAGGAAATCCAGGCGTGACGCGGGGTTCAGCCGATCCCCCTCTCAGCACAGAGGGTCAGAATGGCCTCTTCCGCGCAAACATGGGCTAGCGCTGCACGGCGCGAACCGCCGCCTTGACTTCGGCGTAGTCCGGCTCCACGCCTGGGTCGTCGCTGACCCAGCGGTAGACCACCCGGCCCTCCCCATCCAGCACGAAGACCGAGCGCTTGGCCACGCCGGCCAGCACCCCTCTGGCGAAGTTGGGGTCCTCGATGCCAAACGCCCGTACCGCCTGGCGGTGGAAGTCGCTGAGCAGGGGAAAGGGCAGACCGTGCTGCTCGGCAAAGGCCTTCTGCGCAAACGGGCTGTCCACGCTGATCCCCACCACCTGCGCTCCCACCTGGGCGAAGGCGTGCAGCTCATCGCGCAGCGTGCACATCTCCCGCGTGCACACCGTGGTGAACGCCCCTGGGAAGAATGCCAGGACCAGCGGCCGGCCCAGGAGCTGGGAAAGCCGCACGGCCTGGCGGTCGCTGTTCACCAGGGTGACATCGGGCGCCGGGTCGCCGACATGTACCTCCGCCATAGGCGCTCCACCTCCGTGCAGAAATCCTCTCCAGTGTACGCCATGCGAGGGTTTCCGCCAGTGGATGCCATGCGGAGAATGCCGCCGGTATACGCCCTGTGGCCGCCGCAGCGGAGGGCGGACGGCGGCAGGGCGGCCAAGGAGTCGCTGCGGGCCTGACCGAAACCAGACGGTGAGACCACCGGGGCGACACCGCCCCGGCGCACGGAGGAGGGCTCATGGCCGCAGTTCTGGAGGGTCGCCTGTTCATCGACGGCCGCTGGGTGGAGGGCGGTCCGCCGCTGGAGGTGCGGAACAAGTACAGCGGCGAGGTCATTGGCGCGCTGCCCACCGCCCGCCGCGAGGACGTGGAAGCCGCCGTGGAGGCGGCGGCCCGCGCCGCCTCCACCATGGCCGAGCTGCCGGCGCACCACCGCGCCGACATCCTGGCCCGCGCCGCCGCCCTGATCCGGGAGCGGCGTGAGGAGTTTGCCCGCACCATCGCGGCGGAGGCGGGCAAGGCGCTGAAGTTCGCCCGCATCGAGGTGGACCGCGCCGTCACCACCTTCACCATCGCCGGCGAGGAGGCGCGCCGCCTGCACGGGGAGACGGTGCCGCTGGACGCGGTCCCCGCCGGCGAAGGGTACTTCGGCTTCTGGGTGCGCCGGCCGGTCGGGGTGGTGGCCGCCATCTCCCCCTTCAACTTCCCGCTGAACCTCGTGGCCCACAAGGTGGCGCCGGCCCTGGCGGCCGGCAACACCGTGGTGCTCAAGCCGGCGAGCTGGACGCCGCTCACCGCCGTCAAGCTCTGCCAGGTGCTGGCGGAGGCCGGGGTGCCCGCGGGGGCCATCAACCTGGTGGTGGGGCCGGGCGGCACGGTGGGGGAGTGGCTGGTCACCCACCCTCGGGTGGCCAAGGTCACCTTTACGGGTAGCCCCGCGGTGGGCGAGCGCATCGTCTCCATCGCCGGGATCAAGAAGGTGACACTGGAGCTGGGGAACACCTCGCCCGTGATCGTCGCCCCCGACGCGGACCTGGACTTCGTCGCCCGGCGCTGCGCGGTGGGAGCCTACTACAACTCGGGGCAGGTCTGCATCTCCGTGCAGCGCATCTACAGCGAGCGGCGGGTTTACGAGCCGTTCACCGAGCGGTTCGTGCAGGCCAGCGAGGCCATGGTGGTGGGCGACCCCCTGGACGAGCGAGTGGACGTGGGCCCGATGATCGACGCCCGCGAGGCGGAGCGGATCGAGGGCTGGGTGCGGGAGGCGATGGCCGGGGGAGCACGGGTGCTCACGGGAGGCCGGCGCGATGGTGCCGTCTACTGGCCCACGGTGCTCACCGACGTCCGGCCGGAGATGAAGGTGGTGGCCCAGGAGGCGTTCGCGCCGGTGGCCTCCGTCATCGCCATCGACGACTTCGCGGAGGCGCTGCGACAGGCCGACGCCACCGAGTACGGCCTGCAGGCCGCAGTCTTCACGCGGGACATCTCCCGCGTCTTCCAGGCGGTGCGCCGCCTGAACTTCGGCGGGGTGATCATCAACGACACCCCGGTCTTCCGCGCCGACCACATGCCCTACGGCGGCAACCGCCGCAGCGGTATCGGCCGGGAGGGCGTCCGCTACGCCATGGAGGAGATGACCAACATCCAGATGGTGGTGCTGCGGCTGGCGGACTAGCAGCAGGTGTCGGTGCAGGAAGGCCCCGCCTCTCGGCCGGCCGGAGCGACGCAGCCGGAGGCGCCTGATCAAGCCTGCTCAGGCTCCCGGATGAGGAGGGGCGGCGGAGGTCAGGGCCAGAAGACGCGCAGGGGGATCCGCGCCGAGCCCGTCGATCTTCGCGTCCAGTCGCGCGAAGCCCCCGTGCATCTTTGCTTCGAGTCGAGCGTCGGCCTCGCGCAGCTCGGCGGCGAGCATGTCGATCTTGGCATGCGCCTGTCGATCTGCTCGTAAGCGCCTTCGAGCCGGGCGAGCCTGACGTCCGTGGCCTCGGTGCCCATGACGATCCTCCGTTCACCCTACCAGGGACAAGGCCGACCTCACCCGCGACCTTCAGGAGGCGCGTCGCGTCGTCGACGAGATCAGGACGGTCCAGGACACGCGCCGCGACCAGGTGCGGGCCCTCCAGGAGGCCATCAGCCGCATCGAGGCCGTGATGGCCGGCCGCGGGCGGCGGGGCGAGGCCGGGGAGCAGATCGTCGCCGCGGCGCTGCGCCTGCTGCCCGCCTCCATGGGGTCATCGTGATCCCCTACAGCCTGACGGTGCCGTCCCTGCCTACGCTTTACCAGTTGCACCTTCAGTACGCCGGCTCCGTGGACATGGAGCGCCTGAGCACCGCCTTAACGCAGGTCGAGCGCCACCTGGACGCCCTCGACCGGACGCTGGAGAACAGCGTCGGCAAGAGGAATAGCAGGGCTGGAGTAGGGGGGCAACCATTGAAGCGAGAGAAGGCGACGCCGACCGAGCTCGGCCCGGGCCGAGCTCCCTCCCGATAGCAGCGCCCCGCTCGCCTGCGCGCCGCGCCTCCCTGGGGTGTCGCCTCAGCCGGTGGTATAGTCAGGTACGTGACGGGCTTTCCCCGCTGATGGCCCTGGAGGCGGACCTGGCCTGGGTGCACGCCCACACCCCGCTCACGCGGCGGGCGGCGGAGCGCCTGGCCGGCGAGGACTGGAGGGACCAGGTCCTCTGCCTGGTCGTCCACCTGGACCTGAAGATGGTCCCGGTGGTCGAGGCCCTGCTGCGCACCGGTGCGGAGGTGCTGGTGCTGGGGGCCAATCCGGCCACCACCCGCGACGAGGTGGTGGCGCATCTGGCCGCCGCGGGCGCGCGGACGCAGGCCGCGGCCGGGATGGACGAGGCCGCCCGTCTGGCGGCGGCGGACTGGGCCATCTCCCGGCGGCCCACCTTCCTCAGCGAGATGGGCGGTGAGGTGACGGTGCGCCTGATACGCACGCGTCCCGATGTGGCCTCGGGGGTGCGCGCGGGGATGGAGGCCACCGGCACGGGGCTGCGCCGCCTGGCAGAGGTGAGCCTCCCCTTCCCTGTCTTCGACTGGGACCGGTTGCCCCTGAAGCAGGGCCTGCACAACCGCCACCTGGTGGGACTGATGGTCTGGAACACCTTCCTCAACGTCACCGGCCTCGCCCTCCACGGGCGGCGCGTCCTCGTCCTGGGCTTCGGGCCGGTGGGGCGCGGCATCGCCGACTACGCGCAACGCTGGGGGGCGGTGGTGGCGGTGGTCGATCCGGACCCGCGCCGCCAGGTGGAGGCGCGCCACCAGGGGTGCCTGGTGGCGCCGCTGGAGGAGGCGCTGCCGCAGGCGGAGGTCGTGGTCACGGCCACCGGGCGGGAGGGCGTCCTGGGGCCGTCGCACTTCGGCCTGCTGGCGCCGGGGGCGATCCTGCTGAACGCCGGCCACTCCAGCGGGGAGATCGACGTGGCCGCCCTGCGCCGCTTCCCCACGGCGCCTGTCCGCCCGCACATCGAGGCGGTGGACCTGGCGGGCGGGCGGCGGGTCTACCTGCTGGCTGGCGGGGCCATGATCAACCTGGCCGCCGGCCCGGGCGATCCCTTCGACGCCTTCGACCTGACCGCCGCCCTCATGCTGGAGGGGGTGCGCTTCATGGTGCACCGCCACCACGACTTCCCGCCCGGCGTGCACCTCTTCCCCGCCGAGGTAGAGCACGCTGTCGTGGCGAACCTGGAGTGACGGCCTGATGCAGGTCACGGTCTACCGCGAAGAGGACGTGGCTACCGACCCGGAGCAGCCGCTCCCGGCGCTTCTGGAGAAGGACGGGCAGGCCATCTGGGTCGCCCTGGACCGGAGCCGTCCCGCCGACCTGCAGGCGCTCACCGACGTCTTCCACTTCCACCCCCTCGCTGTGGAGGACGCCCAGAAGACCGGGCAGCGGCCCAAGATCGAGGCCTACGACGAGCACCTCTTCCTCACCGTGCATGCCGCCCGCGGTGACCACGGCGCGGCGCTGGCGCTGGACGAGGTGGACATCTTCTTCACGCCACGCGCCGTGGTCACCGTGAGCCGGGGTGATCTGGGGGTGCTGCAGGAGGCGCGGGGGCGGCTGGCCCGTGCGCCGGGGCGGCTGCGCCGCGCGCCCGACTTCGTCCTCTACACGCTGCTGGACGCCGTGGTGGACTCCTACTTCCCGGTGCTGGACCGCATCGACGCCCAGATCGAGCGCCTGGAGGACCACCTCTTCCGCCGCCCCACCGGCCGTACGCTGGGTGCCCTCTTCCGCACCAAGCGCGCCCTGCTGCAGGCGCGGCGGCACGTGGTGCCCCTGCGGGATACGCTGAACGTGCTCATGCGGCGGGAGACGGCCCTGGTCACGGAGGCGGTCATCCTGTACTTCCGTGACATCTACGACCACGTGCTGCGCATCACCGACCAGATCGACACCCACCGCGACCTGCTCAGCGGCGCCCTGGAGATCTACCTGACGCTGATCAGCAACCGGCTGAACGAGGTGATGAAGGTGCTCACGGTGATCACGGCCGTCTTCGCCCTGCTCACCGTCATCACGGGGATCTACGGCATGAACTTCGTCCGGCCGTTTCCCCCGTTTGAGGCCCCCTTCGGGTTCTGGGTGATCATCGGCGCCATGGTGGTCCTGGCGGCGGCCATGGTGGCCTTCTTCCGCCGCGCGGGGTGGGTCTGAGATGGCCGCCTACCCCGCCTTCGGCTTCCTCACGCCCCAGAACATGGGGCTGCTCACCGACCTCTACGAGCTGACCATGGCGGACAGCTACTTCCGCCAGGGGATGAACGACCCGGCCACCTTCGACGTCTTCATCCGCGAGCTGCCCGCCGACCGCGCCTTCCTGGTCAGCGCCGGCCTGGAGGCGGTGCTGCACTACCTGGAGCACGTGCGCTTCAACGGTGAGGCGCTGGCCTACCTGCGCTCCCTGCGCCGCTTCAGCGAGGAGTTCCTGGACTACCTGCGGGACTTCCGCTTCTCCGGCAGCGTGCGCGCCATCCCCGAAGGAGAAGTCTTCTTTCCTCAGGAGCCGCTGCTGGAGGTGACGGCGCCGCGCATCGAGACGCAGCTCATCGAGACCTTCCTGCTGAACACGCTGAACTTCCAGGTGACCATCGCCTCGAAGGCGGCCCGCGTGGTCCTGGCGGCCCGGGGGCGGGACGTCATCGACTTCTCCCCGCGCCGCGACCACGGCGCCGACGCCGCCCTGAAGGTGGCCCGCGCCGCCTACATCGGCGGGTGCGTGGGCACCTCCTGCGTGCTGGCGGGGCACCTCTACGGCATCCCCGTCTTCGGCACCATGGCCCACTCCTACGTCATGTCCTTCCCCGACGAGCTGACGGCGTTCCGCGCCTTCGCCGCAGACTTCCCGGAGAGCTCGGTCCTGCTCATCGACACCTATGACACCCTCAAGGGGGCCGCGCGGGCCATCACCGTGGCGCGGGAGCTGGCGGCGCGCGGGTGGAGGCTACGCGGGGTGCGCATCGACAGCGGCGACCTGGTCGCCGCCAGCCGAGAGGTGCGGGCCATGCTGGATGCCGCCGGGCTGCGGGAGGTGCAGATCGTCCTCTCGGGGGGCCTCAATGAGTACAAGATCGCCGACCTGCTGGATGCCGGCGCCGCCGCCGATGCGTTCGGTGTGGGCACGGAACTGGGCACCTCCGCGGACGCGCCCTTCGTGGAGGGCGTCTACAAGCTGGTGGAGGACGCCTCCGGGTACCGGGTGAAGCTGAGCACGGGCAAGGCCACGCTGCCGGGGCGCAAGCAGGTCTGGCGCAGCACCGACGCCGGTGGCGTGCTGCAGCACGACACCGTGGCCCTGGCCGACGAACCCGGGCCACCGGGAGCCGCCCCCCTGCTGGTGGAGGTCATGCGCGCCGGCCGAACCGTGCACACGGATACCCTGGCGGCCATGCGGGACCGCTGCCGCCAGCGCCTGGCACACCTGCCGCCGCCGCTGCTGGCGCTGCGCGGGGGGGGCAGCCCTCCCGTGCGCCTCAGCCCCGCCCTGGAGGCGCTGAGGGAGCGCATGTACGCCCAGGCGGAGGAGGTCAACGGGTGAGCGCCGCGGCGGCGCTGGCCCTGGCGCTGTTGCTGGCGGTGGCGTCCGCGGGGACCGCGGCGGCGGAGGCGATCACCGTCATCGTCGACGGCGCGGCCCTGGCCCTGGATGTCCCCCCGGTGCAGATCGCGGGACGGGTGCTGGTCCCGCTGCGGGGGATCTTCGAACGGCTGGGCGCGCAGGTGGTCTTCGACCCCGTGGCGCAGACCGTCACCGCCACGCGCGACGCCGTCACCGTCGTCCTACGCCTGGGCAGCCGGGAGGCGCGGATTAACCAGCGCATTGTCCTGCTGGACATTCCCCCGCTGGCGCTGCGCGGCCGCACCATGGTCCCCCTGCGCTTCGTCAGCGAGGCCCTGGGCGCGCGCGTGGATTGGGACGAGCGCACCCGCACCGTGCTGATCTACACCGCCGCGCCCCTGCCGTCACCCACGCCGGCGGCGCAGACCATCGAGGGCACCCTGCTGCGGGTTGACGTCGCCCAGGGCCGCCTGCACGTGCTGGCGGGCGCCCTGCTGTACGTGATCGTGGTCACCCCCGAGACCTCCATCCTGCGGCGGGAGACGACTAGCGGCGCCGGGGGATCGGTCAGCATCGGGGAGCTGCGGCCCGGCGATCAGGTGACGGCGGTGGTGAACGCCCGCCTGGAGGCGGCGGCGATCCGGGCGGCCTACCGCCAGGTGCGGGGCACCGTGGCCCTGATCACCCTGCGCACGGTCACCCTGCAGGACGGCTCCGCCTATCCGCTGCACCTGGACCTGATGGTCTCCGGCCGGGTGAGGACCCGGGAGGAGATCGTTCCGGGGATGGCGGTGGTCCTCCGCCTCAACCCCCCCACCGGCATCGTCTGGGAGATCACGGTGGAGTAGGCGGCGGCACGCCGCTATGCCGCCTCCTCCCCGTAGGCGGCGATGATGCGGGCGACCAGATCGATGGTCTCCTCGAAGTCGGCCAGCCGGATGTGCTCGTTGGGGGCGTGGCCCCCGCTGGCCCAGTATGCCCCGCCCAGGCTGACGATCGGCACCCCCAGGGTCGAGCCCAACGGGTGCATGGGGCCGGTGCCCCCGGAGGTAGGCTTGAGCAGCACCTCCCGCCCGGTGGCCTGCGCGGCCACGCGCGCCACCAGCTGGACGAAGGGATCGCCCAGCGGCGAGCGGTGGGCGCGCTCTCCGCCCAGCAGCCGCACCTCGATGTCGCCGTAGCCGCGGGCGGCGAGGTGCCGCCGCACCAGCGCCGCGATCTCCTCGGGATCCTGGTCGGGGACCAGGCGGAAGTCCACCTTGGCCGCGGCCCGGTGCGGCAGGACGGTCTTGCTCCCGGGACCCGTGTAGCCGCTGGCAAAGCCACAGACCGTGCAGGTGGGGCTGAAGTACAGGTCGTACTGCGCCGCCTCCGCACTCTTCCCGCCGATCCAGGAGCGCACCCCGTAGTGTGCCTTGCGCTGCGCCTCATCGAAGGGCAGCGCGCGCACCGCGGCCTCCTCCTCCGGGGTGGGCGGGCGGACGCGGTCGTAGAAGCCGTCCACCAGGATCCGCCCCGTCGTCGGATCCTTCAACGTAGCCAGCGCCCAGATCAGGCGCATGGCGGCGCCCTCGACGATGGCCCCGTACTGGGAGTGGAGGTCCCGCGCCGCCGCCACCAGGCTCAGGTCCAGGTAGCAGATGCCTTTCACCCCCGCGACCAGGTTCAGGCGCTCCTGCATGTCCCGTTCGCCGAACTCCCAGATGCAGGCGTCCCCGGCCACGAGGTCGCGGTGCGCGCGAAGGTAGTGCGCCAGGTGCACGCTGCCGGTCTCCTCCTCCCCCTCCACGATGAACTTCACCCGGCAGGGCAGGCCGCCGCGCGTCTCCCGCAGCACCCGCACCGCCCACAGCCGCGAAACCAGGTCGCCCTTGTTGTCGGCCGCACCGCGCGCGTACAGCCGGCCGTCCCGCACCGACGGCTCAAAGGGGGGCGTGACCCACTCCTCCAGCGGGTCGGGCGGCTGCACGTCGTAGTGGTCGTAGAAGAGCAGGGTGCGCGCCCCCTGGCCGGGGAAGAGGGCGACCACCAGAGGCGCCGCGCCCTCGGCGCGCAGCACCGTCACCTCGGCGTCAGCCTCCCGGAAGAGCGAGGCCACCAGCGCCGCGCACTCGGGGATCCCCTCCCCTGTGGCGGCGATGGACGGCTGGCGCAGCAGCCGCTGCAGGTCGGCGAGAGCGTCGTCCGTCCGGGCACGCACCACCTCCCTGAGGCGATCCACAGGCACCCCTCCCCGTCTGTGCTGGACCAGGAACTGCGGAACTGACCGCTTGGACACTTCTTCCGCCCGCAGTAGAGTTATCCTTGTGGACGATGTCGTCATCCGCCCCATCAGCGACAGCGCCACGCTGCAGGCGCTGGAGGAAGTGCAGCGACGGATCTGGGGCGGGCCGGACAGCGAGGTGGTCCCCGCCCACCAGCTGCGTGCCGCCGCCGCGGCCGGCGGGGTCGTCCTGGGCGCCTTCGCCCCCGGCGGGGAGGTGGTCGGCTTCTCCTACGGGTTCCTCGGGCGGCGGGAGGGACGGCTCTTCCTCCACTCGCACATGACCGGCGTCGTGGAGGAGTGGCGCGGGCGGGACGTCGGCTTCCGCCTGAAGCGGGCGCAGCGGCAGGAGGCGTTGGCCCGCGGCCTGGACCTGATCGTCTGGACCTTCGACCCCCTGCAGAGCCTCAACGCCTCCTTCAATCTGCACCGCCTGGGCGCGGAGGCGCGCCGCTACTACGTCAACTACTACGGCGAGATGAGCGACGCATTGAACCGCGGCGTGGAGAGCGACCGCCTGGAGGTGGACTGGCACCTGACGGCTCCCCGTGTGGCGCGGCTGATGGAGGCAGACGCGCCTCCGCCCGGCGTACCCGCGGCGCAGGCGCCTCTGGCCCTGGCCGCAGGCGGCGGTCCCCTCCCCCGGCCGGCCGATCCCGTCCTGGACCATGACGCCCCGCAGGTCCGCCTGGGGATCCCGCCGGACTTCACCGCCCTGCGGCAGGCGGACCTGGCGCTGGCCCGGGAGTGGCGTGAGGTCTCCCGCCGCGTCTTCCAGGCGTACTTCGCCCGCGGGTATGCGGCCGTGGACTTTGTGCGCACCGCGGCGGGGGGAGAGTACGTGCTGAGGCGGTCCGATGCGGATTGAGGCCGTCGAGCTGCGGCAGGTGGCACTTCCCCTGCGCTTCCCCTTCGAGACCTCCTTCGGCCGGTCGGAGGCCCACGCCTGCGTACTGGTGCGCGTGTTCGCCGAGGGGGCCGAGGGGTGGGGCGAGGTCCCCGCAGAGAGCGCGCCACTGTACAACGAGGAGGATGTGGAGACGGCGTGGCACGTGCTGGAACGGTTCGTCATCCCGGCGGTCCTGGGCCAGGAGATCGCCCATCCGCGGGACTTCCCCCCGCTGGTGGCGCGCATCCGCCGCCACCACATGGCCAAGGCGGGGATGGAGGCCGCGCTGTGGGACCTCTACGCCCGGGTGCAGGGGCAGTCGCTGCAGGCGGCGCTGGGGGGGACGCAGGAGCGCCTCCCCGTGGGGGTGAGCCTGGGCATCGAGCCGGAGGTGGACATCCTCCTGGACCGCATCAGCAGCTTCCTGGCGCAGGGGTACCGGCGGATCAAGGTCAAGATCAAGCCGGGGTGGGATGTGGACGTGGTCAGGGAGATCCGCTC
>JBBIIQ010000035.1:10314-13201 GCA_037446405.1 Armatimonadota bacterium
GTGGACGCCAACTCCGCCTACACGCTGGCCGACGCCGAGGTGTTCCGCGCCCTGGACGGGTACGACCTGCTGCTCATCGAGCAGCCGCTGGAGGAGGACGACCTGATCGACCACGCCGCCCTGCAGGCGCAGCTGCGCACTTCGCTGTGTCTGGACGAGTCCATCGTCTCCCCCTCCCACGCCCGCAAGGCCCTGGAGGTCGGCGCCTGCCGCGTGATCAACATCAAGGCGGCGCGGGTGGGAGGGCTCTCCGCCGCTGTGGCCGTCCACGACCTCTGCCGCGCCCGTGGCGTCCCCGTCTGGTGCGGCGGCCTGCTGGAGACCGGGGTGGGCCGCGCGGCCAACCTGGCGCTGGCCAGCCTCCCCAACTTCACCCTGCCGGGGGACCTCTCCGCCAGCGACCGCTACTACGAGGAGGACATCATCGACCCCCCGGTGGTCCTGGAAGCGGACGGGACCATCCGCGTGCCCACTTCCCCCGGCCTGGGCGTTACCGTGCGCCTCGACCGCGTCGAAGCCGCCTCCACGCGGACCGCCCTCTTTCGCTAAAGGACCCGGATGGACGTCGCCACCATCGCCATCCGGCAGTTCGACGCCGCGGACTATCCCGCGCTCGTCGCTCTAGGCAACGCCGTGTACGCCGACTACCCCTGGTCGGAGGAGGAGTTCCGCCACTGGGACAGCCGGTACGACGGCGTGCAGGCGCGGCTGCGCCGTCTCGTCGCCGAGGACCCGCAGCGACGGATCGTCGGGTGGGCGGAGTACCACCACGAGCCGCACGAGTACCACCCGCAGAAGCTCTCCATCGACCTGGGCGTCCACCCCCAGGCGCAGGGCCGCGGCATCGGCGCGCGCCTCTACGAAGCGCTGCTCCAGGAGCTGGCGGCGCTGGATCCCCTGGTCCTGTGGGCCCGGGCGCGGGAGACCTCCGTGCGAGGGGTGCGCTTCCTGGAACGGCGCGGCTTCGTGGAGCGGCGGCGGACCTGGGAGTCACGCCTGGAGGTGGCGCGCTTTGACCCCCGCCCCTTCCGGGAGAAGGCGGAGCGGGCGGTGCGCGGGCTGGTGCTGACCACGGTGGCCGAGCAACGGGAGCGGGACCCGGAGTGGCTGGCCAAGCTGTACGACCTGGACCTGGAGGTCGAAGCCGACGTCCCCCGGGTGGGGGAGTACACCCCGCGGCCGTTCGGGGAGCAGGTGCGCCGCCTCCTGGAGAACCCGGGCTGGATCCCACAGGCCCACTTCCTGGTTGTCGACGGCGACCGCTACGTGGCCCAAAGCAACCTGTTCCGCAGCGAGCGGCTGCCCGACGTCCTCTACCAGGGGATTACGGGGACGCGGCGGGCCTACCGGGGCAGGGGGCTGGCCCTGGCCCTGAAGCTACGCACCGTGGACTACGCGCGGCGAGGGGGCTACCGGGAGATCCGCACCTGGAACGACTCGCTGAACGCGCCCATGCTGCACATCAACACGGCGCTGGGCTTCGCCCGCCAGCCCGCCTGGATCACCTTCGAGAAGGTGGTGCGGGAGGATCGGCCGGGAGATCGCCCCTGAGGAGATGGCGGTGCAGGCCCTCCCCGTGATCGTCATGGAGCGGGAGCTGGCATCGTGACGGAGGCAGGTCCTCTCCCGGTGCTCACCCTGCGGGGGAGCCCCCGCGAGCAGGGGCGGCAGCACGGCGAGGCGCTGCGGGAGGCGGTCGCCCACAACCTTGAGGTCTACCTGCGCCGCTTCCTCACCGACGGCCGGCTCACCCGCCGGGAGGTGGAGCGGCGGGCCGCCGCCTACCTGGAGGTCTTCGCGCGGGAGAGCCCGCGGTACCGGGAGGCGATGGAGGGCATCGCCGAGGGCAGCGCGCGGACGCTGCTGGAGATCGCCATGCTCAACGGCCGCTACGAGATCCTCTACAGCGCCTACTCCGCCATCGGCATGGCCGAGGCTGCCGGAGGGTGCACCGCGTTTGCCGCCTCCCGCGCGGTCACCGCCGACGGCCACCTGTGGATCGGGCAGACCTGGGACTGGATCCCCGGCGTGCGCGGCGCCCTGCTGGACCTGGAGGAGGACGGCCTGCGCGTCCTGGCCTTCACCGAGGCCGGCATCGCCGGCGGCAAGATCGGCATGAACGCGGCGGGGATCGGCCTGGTGGTGAACGGCCTGCTCAGCAACCTGGACGACTGGGCCCGCCTGGGGGTGCCCTTCCACCTGCGCACCGCGGGGATCCTGCACAGCCGCACCCTGGCCGAGGCGGTGGCCCGGGCCACCGAGGGCGTGCACGCCTGCTCCGCCAACTTCCTCATCGCCCAGGGCGGCGCCGCAGGGAGCAACGGCGCGGAGGAGGTGGTGGACCTGGAGACCTCGCCCGCGGGGTGGGTTGCCCACACCCCGGTGGACGGCACGCTGGCCCACGCCAACCACTTTCTGCAGCCGGAGCGGCTGGCCCTCTGGCAGCCGCTGCGCGAGGAGCGCTCCTCCACCTACCTCCGCTGCGAACGGATGGTGCAGCTCCTGGCCGAGCGCACCGCGGCCGGCCCCCTGACGGTATCCGACCTGGAGGCGCTGCTGCGGGACCACCACGGGCGGCCCGACTCCATCTGCCGCCACCCCAACCCCCGCCTGCCGCAGGAGGAGCGCTCGGAGACGGTCTTCGCCGTGCTGATGGACCTGGACGCCCTGGCGATGCGCTACGCGGCGGGGGCGCCGTGCACCGTCCCCTTCCGCACCCTGTCCCTGGTCTAATCAGGCCCGATTGAAACCGCGTCTACCGAGCTGCTCGTCGACTACCGGCCAGCAGCCAGGCGCTCCAGGATCTCCCCCAGGCGCTCGATCTCCTTCGAGTAGCCGCTGAAGTCACCGGTGCGCAGGCGCTCCCGGGCGCGGCGGTAGACCTCCA
>JBBIIQ010000036.1:0-13168 GCA_037446405.1 Armatimonadota bacterium
GGAGGCGGATGACCTCGTGGCGGGGGCTGACGGCGGAGCTCTTCGCCCCACCGGCTGGAGACGCCCTCGACCGGATCAGGCGCATCCGCCTCGCGCACGCCGCCTCCTCCCGGGCGCAGGGCCTGCTCTACCTGGGCTGGCTGGCAGGGCGGCTGCGCTGGCGCGTGGAGCAGCCCTGCATCCGCGGCGAGGGGCCGTGGCGCGGGACGTTCGTCGACCGGCACGGCGGGAGCGTCTCCGTCTCCCTGCACGCGGAGTCGCGGGCACCGCACCCCGCGGGAACCCTGCTCTCGGCGCTGGTCGTCTGCGGCGACCCCGCGGCGCCCGGCGCGGGGACCTTCTCCATCGCCCGCAACGACGAGGCCGGCAGCCTCATCGCCGTCGCCGAGGGGGCGCGGGGGCAGCGCCTCCGCCGCGCCCTGCCCCTGGAGCCGCAGGACGAGGCCTCGCTGCTGGCCGCCGAGATGGACGTCCTCGGCCGCGACCGCGTCTACGAGGAGTCGCTGCGTGCCGCTGCTGCCCTCCTCGGGCAGCGATGAGGGCTGGGCCGGCGATCCGCACCTTCCCCACACCCCGTGCCCTGGCCGAGGAGGCCGCCCGCTGCGTGCGCGATGCGGCGGGCGAGGCGGTGGCTACGGGCGGCCGCTTCGCCCTGGCGCTGTCGGGCGGGCGCACGCCGCAGGACCTCTTCACGCGGCTGGCCGAATCCGGCCCGGAGGAGCTTCCCTACGACCTCATGGTGGTCTTCTGGAGCGACTAGCGGGCGGTGCCCCCCGACCACCCGGACAGCAACTACGCGCTGGCGTGGCGGACCTGGCTCTCCTGCGTGCCGCTGGCGGCGGCGCGCATCCACCGCATCCCCGGCGAAGCGGACCCGCAGCAGGCCGCGGCCCACTACGAGGCAACGCTGCGGCGGGTGCTCGGCGACCCGCCGCGGCTGGACCTGGTGCTCCTGGGGGTCGGCCGGGACGGGCACACCGCCTCGCTCTTCCCGGGCGACCCGGCGCTCGCCGACGACCGCCTGGTCGTCGCCACCACGGCGCCCGAGCCGCCCCGGCGGCGGGTCACCTTCACGCTCCAGGTGATCCGCCTCGCCTCCCGGGTGCTGGTGCTCGCCAGCGGCAGCGACAAGGCCCAGGCGGTACGTCGCGCGCTGGAGGACGAGCCCTCCGCAGCCGTGCCGGCCTCCCTGTTGCGCTGGCCGCAGGTGTGCTGGTTGCTCGACGAGGCCGCGGCCGCCTCGCTCAGCCGGCGCGGCTAGGAGGGGTGCTCACGCACGGCGCTCCTCCGCGGACGATGCCGCGGGCGCCGGGCGGGAAGGAGCGGCATTCGGGTAGTAGGGACTGGGCAGGGTGAGCCCGCCGTCTGCGACGATCGTCTGCCCGACGATCCACTCCGCGTCGTCGGAGCACAGGAACGCGATGACGCGGGCGATGTCCTCGGGCTGCCCCAGTCGCCCCTTGGGCGTGTACCGCAGCGCCGCGTCCAGCAGCCCCGGGTGCTGGCGCATCTCGTACACTTCTGCCGAGTCGGTGACGACCACCCCGGGGCTCACCCCGTTGACCGTGATGCCGTGCGGCGCCGCCTCCACCGCCAGGTAGGCGGTCAGTGACTCGAGAGCGGCTTTGGCTGAGGCCAGCAGCGAGTAGTCGGGCAGGTAGCGGTGGGTGGGGAAGCTGGACACGGTGACGATCCGGCCGCGCCGTCCGGCCATCAGGCGCATCGCCTCCTGGGCGGCCTGCACAAACGAGAAGACGGTGATCTGGTAGGTCCGGGCCAGGTGGTGGGGCTTGAGGTCGACGAAGCGCCGGAAGGCGGTGGACGCGGCATTGGCGACGAAGATGTCCAGCCCGCCAAACGTCTCACCCACCACGTCGAACATGTGCCGCACGTCCTCGGGCCGCTCCAGGTCGGCCTGAACGAGGACAGCCCGGCGGCCCATGGCGGCAATCGCGTCTGCCACCTGGCGGGCCTGAGCCTCCGCGCTCTTGTAGTGGACGCCGACATGGGCACCGCGTTCGGCCAGCAGGAGGGCGGTGGCGCGCCCGATGCCCCGCGAGGCGCCGGTGACCAGCGCCACCTTGTCCCCCAGCGGTTCCGCCGTTCGCCGGCTCGCCGTCATTGGTGTTGCCTTGCGCGAGGATTCCTTGAAGATGTTTGGCACGCGGGCCCCGGCTCCTGCCTGTCCGCCGGCCGGGTGGTCTGGGGCTCCGCGGCTGGGGGATCCGGGGAGTGGCTTCGACGGCTGCCGGTCACCCCGCCAGCTCGACTAGACCACCCACGATCTGGGCACACACTCCCGGTAGGGGTCTCCGAACGGGCAAGCCCCCTGCAAGAGGGGGGCGTAAAGCGCTGGAAACTGCAACAGCTCGCCCGGAGTGCGGAGCTCCCCCAGAGGCTGGCATGTTGCGATCCGCATCCCTCTCCGTCCTGTTGCTGGCGACCGCGGCGACGCTGGCCGCCCCGGCCTCGATCCTCTCCCCCGGCCCGGTGGTGCTTGCAGCGCCCACGGCATGGGGCACCTTCCCCCTGCCCTTCCGCACGACGGCGGCGCAGAGCAGCTGGGAGCGCGAGGTGACCATGCTCAACCTGATCAACAACGAGCGCGCCGCTGCGGGGCTGGCCCCGCTCGTGCCCCACGCCACCATCCGCAGCGTGGCCCGCGCCCACGGCCTGGAGATGTTTGCCTTCGGGTACCTCTCCCACGTCGACCGCAGCGGCCTGGGACCGCAGCAGCGGGTGCTGCGGCGGGGCGTGCGCGTGCGCATGGTCGGCGAGAACATCGCCTACGCCACCAGCATCCGGGAGGCGCATGAGGCCCTGATGGCCAGCGAGGCGCACCGGCAGAACATCCTCCTGCCGGACTACCGCCTGGTGGGCATCGGCGTCATCGATGGCGGGCCCTACGGCGTGGTGGTGGTGGAAAACTTCGGGAACTGACGGGCCGGGGGCGGGCTCAGTAGGCGCTGAGCGTGCCGGCCCGCTTGGCGTACTGCACCGCCCCGCGGAAGAGCACCGCCGCCAGCGGCAGGAGCACCACGGCAAACAGGAGCAGCACGAGAAGCTCGCGGCGCAGCGCACCGAGCCCGGCCCCCTCCAGCACGGCCAGGCGGACGGCCCGCAGCGCGTGCGTCAGCGGCACGAACTCCGCCAGCACCCGTAGCAGCGGGGGCAGGACGCTGGGCGGGTAGAAGACCCCGCCCAGGAGGGCGGAAAGCCCGGCGAAGATGCTGCTGAACGGGTCGGAGTGCCGGTAGACCAGGACGAAGGCCGCCGCGAACAGCCCCATGGCCGCGAACGTCGCCACCGCCAGGACCACGGCGACGCCGGCCCCGGCGAGGTTGGCCCGGCCCAGGTCGATCCCGAAGACGACCACGCCGAGCGCCAGGTACAGAAGCGTCTGCGCGGCGGCGAGCAGGACGCTCCACAGCGAGAGCCCCGCGGCCAGCGTGAGCAGGGAGATGGGGGCAGCGACGAGGACCTCCAGGGTGCCGATCATCTGCTCCTGGCGGATCGCCGCGGCCGCGGCGGCCATGGACGCGGCCAGCAGGCCGAAGAGCGCCACCCCCAGGATGGCGAAGGCGAAGTAGTCCCCCCCGTAGGGGGCCAGGTGCGGCGAGGCGGCCGGCCGGATGAGCCGCCCCAGGTAGTAGAGCGTCGGCGCCACCAGGACCACGGTGAAGACCTGCCAGGTCAGGGCCAGGCGGGAGTAGCTGGCCAGGAGGTAGTCCCGCCTAAGGAAGGCCCGCAACTGGTTGAGGACGCTCATCCGTAACCTCCACGAGCGCGTGGTAGCGCCGGCGCAGGCCGTCCTCCCCCACCGCCTGTGGCGCCAGCACGTCACGCAGCGTCCCGGCCACGAGGATGCCGATGCGGTCGCAGGCGGCGGCCGCTTCGCCCAGCTGGTGTGTGGCCAGCAGCACGGTACGTCCCTCCTCGCGGGAGAGGCGGCGGATGAGGGCCTGCACGCGGGCGGCGGCCACGGGGTCGAGACTACGCGTGGGCTCGTCCAGCAACAGGACCGGGGGATCGCCGAGCAGGGCCCGGGCAATCGCCAGGCGCTGGCGCATCCCCGTGGAGTACCGCCCCACGATCTCGTCCGCCTGCTCCACGAGGTCCACGCTCTCCAGGACCGCCGCGGCCCGCCGACGGGCCGCCGCCGGGGAGAGCCCGCGCAGGCCGGAAAAGAATTCCAGGTTCTCCCGCCCGGTGAGCCGCCAGTAGAAGGTGCGCTCGTCCCCGGTGGCCAGTCCTACCCGCCGCCGCACCGCCCCCGCCTGGCGCATCAGGTCCGCGCCGTCTACCCGCGCGCCGCCTTCTGAGGGAAGCAGCAGCGTCGCCAGGACCTTGAGCAGCGTGGTCTTCCCGGCACCGTTAGGCCCCAGCAGGCCGAAGACCTCTCGCGGCTCGACGCGCAGGGAGAGGCCGGCCAGCGCGCGCACGGGGCGCGCGGAGATCCGACCGGCCAGGGAGAGCGGCCAGGGCGGCGGCCGGAAGGTCTTGCCGAGGTTCCAGGTCTCGACCACAGGTACATGTACTTCCCGGGCCATGCGCGCCGTTTCCTGCCGGAGATCCGGGGCGAACGGCCCTTGGGAAGATCGGTCGTTCACGCGGCCGGTTTCTGTCCTCCGACAGATTGTAGGCTTCGAAGAGCCGGTGCTAGGCTCGATTTCAGCAGAGAGGGGTATGATCATGCCTATGCTGCCAGGGAGTGGTATCAGGATCGCCTCTATCCCGCTGGCAACGACCGTCCAGTCGTTCTCGGGGCCTCCAAACTCCGAACCGGGCCCCGGTCCCGCGCCACCCACGTCCGGCGGCGGAGGGACGGGGGCGGGTGCGGCCGGGCTGATCGGGCTGCTGCTGCTGGCCCTGGGGATGGGAGGGGCGCTGTTGACCGGGCCTTCCCAGGAGGAGCAGACTCAGGCCCCGTCCCAGCCGGCTGCTCCGGCGGTCGTGGTGCCGGGACCGCTGGAGGTCCCGCCGTCAGCGCGGCTCAACCTGATGCCCTAGCAGCTCGTCTCGGCTGCCTTCTTCCAGTCTCCGGGCCGGACAACCGGCTCGGAGACTGTTTTTGGTCCATGGCGCCCGGTCCCGAATCTGTGCTATCAAGGAGGGGGGCGCCTCCGGCGAAAACCGAGCGCAAGAATCCGCCTCCCGGCGAGAACTGATGGGGTTGCAGCCGCGGGGAGTGAAGATCGCATCGATCCCCCTGGCCACCGGGGTGGAGCCGGTTTCTCCCATTCCTCCTCCTCCCCCTCCGGCAGGTCCTCCCCCGCCCGGGCTGTCGCTGCTGCCCATCATCGGGATCCTCCTGCCCATCCTGGTCGCCGCGCCCCTGCTGGTGGCGCCGCCCTCGCCTCCTCCCGAGGCCGTCGTCCCTCCACCCACGCCGGTGGTCACACCCCACACGCCGGCCACGCCCGTCGAGCCGACAGTCCCACCTCCGCTGGCACCGCCTGCGGTCCGCGTGACTCCCGTCGTCCTGCCCGCCGTCCCCAGGGCGGTGGCCACGCCCGCGGTCCGGCCGGTCGTCCGCCCCCTGGCTGAGGCCGCGCGCCCGGCGCGCCGCCCGCTGCTCCCGGCCCAGGTGCTGCCATACGGCGGAGCGAACCTGTGGATCCCCTTCGCCGGTGGGATCGGTCTGATCTCTCTGGGGATCGGGCTGCGGCGCATGGGTTCAACGCCGTGATCGTCTACGGGATCAAGGATCCACCCCCCTTCCGCAGGGTCCTGCGGGTGGCAGGGACGTTGTGCATCGCCGCGGGCGTGGTGCTGGTGCTCGCCCCCTTTGGGTGGATCGCCTACACGGCGATGGCGGTGGGACCGGCGCAGACCGCGGCGCTGGCCGCCTGGGAGTCTGCGCAGAGCGGGCGGGCGACACCGGCGGACCGCGGCGCCTCCGAAGGGATGGTGCTGACGATCCCCCGGCTGGAGCTGCGGCGCTTCGTCCCGGAAGGAGCGACCCCCGAGCACCTGCGCACGTTCGGCGTCGGCCGGATCACCTGGACCACACTTCCCGACCGCCCAGGGATCCTGGGCATCGCCGGCCACCGCACCACCTACGGGGCGCCCTTCTTCCGCCTCGACACCCTGCGCCGCGGGGACGTGATCTTCGTGGAGTACGGGGGGCGCCGCTACCGTTACGCGGTGGTGGACTCGCAGGTCGTGCGCCCCGAGCAGGTGGAGGTGCTCTCGACGCCGCTGGGGGAGCGGGGCATCGCGCTGGTCACCTGCACCCCGGCCTACAGCGCCGCCTTCCGCCTGGTCGTCCTGGGGGTCCTGCGCGGGGTGGCCCCGGCCGCGGCGCCGTGAGCGCGCCCTTCCTGGCCGCGGAGCTCGACGGGGAGGTCGTCCTGCTGGACGTGGCGCAGGCGCGCCTCATCCACCTCGACCCCGCAGCCCGACAGGTCTGGGAGGCGTGCGTGGGGCGGACCACCGGGGAGGTGGCCGCCGCCCTCGGCGGGCCGGAGGAGCGCCTTGCCGAATCGCTGCGCAGCCTGGCGGCCGCAGGCGTGGTCCGGGAGGAAGACGGCCGCTGGTGGCGCGCGGCCCCGCGCTGGGTAGGGTCCCGGTGATGCCCACGCGGCATACCGTTACCCTCCCCGGCTGGCAGATCCGCATCACCGCGCCGGACCGCATCGCCGCCTCCCTGGCTCCGGTCCTCAGCTCCCTCAGCGCGGCGGAGCCCCTCCCTCCCCTGGACGTCACCGTGGCCGAGGGGGACCGTCTGGCCACGGGGACCGTGGACGGCAGAGTCCTCTGGTCGGTGACGCTGCCACAGACGGGGTGGCTGCCCCTGCTGCTGGGGCAGGTGGGCGCGACCGGCGCGGCCTTGCTGCGCCGCCTGCTCTTCATTCACGCCGGCGCGGTGGCCATCGACGGGCGGGCCTGGATCGTCATCGGGGAAAGCGGGGCGGGGAAGACGTCCACGGTGGCCATCCTGGCCCGGCACGGCGCGGCCTACCTCACCGACGAGATCACGCTGCTCGACCCGGCGGCGGGGGCGGCGGTGCCGTTTGCGCTGCCCATGGCCGTGAAGCCCTGGACCGCGCAGGCGGTCGGCACCTTTCCCCGCGGTGCAGAGGTGGCGCGAGAGGGCGGCGTCCGTTTCTACCTCCCCGCGGCCCGCGCGGCGGGCGCCGTCCCGGTGGAGGCGTTCGTACTGCTGCGGCCGGACGGCGGAGGCCTGGCGCACTTCTCCCGCGCGGAGCTCCTCATGTTCCTGGGGGAGCAGCAGCACTCCTCCCTGCGCTATGCACACCGCCTGGAGGACGCCTTCGCCGGGTTCAGCCGCCTGCTCCGCGGCGCCCGCTGCTACGTCCTGGGCGCCCCCTTTCCCGCGGCCGCGGCCGAACTGATCCTCGCCGCGGCGCGGAGGGGGTAGCAGCCACTACGATGGGGCCCTGGCGCGCTTGCTGCGCTGTTTGGCGACAACCGGGTCCGGGTCGACCCATCGCTTCGGACCGCAGGGGTCGACGGCGATCCACGAGCGCCGGCCGATGTAGGGATCCTCGACACGGCACCGCCCACCGGCCTCCTTGGTCGCGCGCATCAGGCCCTCCGTGCCCGGCACTACAGTCGGAGGACCGAGCAGGCCTACCTGGCGTGGATCACGCGGTTTGTTGCATTTCACGGCGGGCGCGCCCCAGACGAGATGGGTGAGGGGGAGGTCAACCTGTTCCTGACACACCTGGCTGTGCAGGACCGTCTCTCCGCCTCGACCCAGAACCAGGCCCTGGCTGCCCCCTTGTTCCTGTACGGGAGCGCGCTGCGTCGTCCGTTGGGTCAGATCGCCGGGTAGGGGTTGCCGAGCCAGCCTCCTGCCACTCGTTCCGTCACCCGTTCGCCACGCACCTCCTGGAAGACGGGTACGACATCCGCACGGTCCAGGAGCTGCTTGGCCACAAGGATGTGAAGACGACGATGGTCTACACGCACGTGCTGAACCGGGGCGGCAAGGGGGTGCGGAGTCCGATGGACGGGTTGCCGCCAACGGCGGGGTGAGAGGGATCCGCGAGATGGGATGTTAGACTGACCGGCGGTGCAGTATAATGCGCGATAAGCAGGGTGCGCAGAACGGCGGAGATTAGGACTGGTCGGGCAGTTGCGCGCGAGGAAGCCCGTGGGACCCATGTGTGTTAGGCTGCGCAGGCGGGTGCTAGACTGGTCGGTCTAATACGAGTTAGACAGAGGCGGAGAAGGGTGATCCGAGGTGTTGAGGATGAAGGGGCGGGGTACAGGAAAGCGGATGCGGAACGAGTTTACAGCCATCATCGAGCGTGACGACGGATGGTACATCGCGTACTGTCCAGAGATCCCGGGAGCCAACGGACAGGGGCGAACGAAAGCGGAGGCGAGGCGCAGCCTGGCGGACGCGATCGCACTCATCCTGGAGGACAGGCGCAAGGACGGATTGCGGGGAGTGCCGCCCGGGGCAGTGCGTGAGAAGGTTGTCGTGAGGTGAAGCGAAGTGACCTGCTTCGGCATCTCCGGAGGCATGGTTGTCACTTGAAGCGGGAAGGGAAGTCGCATTCGCTCTGGACGAATCCGGTGACCGGCGCTGTGGAGGCTGTGCCGCGCCATAGCGAGATCTCGAATCTCCTGGCTCGAAAGATCTGCCGTGGCCTTTCGGTACCGGAAATCGGAGGTGAAGGGTCTGTCTAACTGCGCGCTTCAGCGGGCCGGCAGGGCCGGCCGCTGAGCGCGATCGTTCGGCGGACCTGAGAACATGACGGCAAAGCCAGTGGCTTCTCAGGATGTGGCAATTCGCGAAGCCGCGCCCTCGGATGCCAGTGAGTGGCTCCGCCTGCGGCAACTCCTTTGGCCGGATGCCGATCCCGCGGAGCTTCGCCAGCACATCGATGCCTTCTTCGGGGGCGGGGATCCGACCATCGCGGCCGTCTTCCTCGCGGTGGAAACCGATGGTCGGCCTATCGGTTTCGCGGAGATCTCCCTGCGGGCCTACGTCCCAGGCGCGTCAACATCGCCCGCACCGTTCCTCGAGGGGTGGTTCGTCGAAGAGCCCTTTCGGCGTCGTGGCATCGGTCGGCGGCTCATCGAATCGGCGGCTCGGTGGGCGGCCGTGCGCGGCTACCGCGAACTTGGATCGGACTCGATTCTGGACAACGTAGATGCAGCGCTTGCCCACGAAGCGATTGGGTTTCGTGAGGCCGAACGGGTCCGCTCCTTCATCAAGCCAATTGGAGGCTCATGATGTTCGGGCCTCCGAACTCGGTGTTGCAGCCGGCCGCCCCGCGCGTCCTTCGGTCGCGCGGTCCTGCGGCTGAACGCCCGGGTCGTTAGCCTGTTTCTCATTCTGATGGAACTAACAAATTAGACAAAAGGTCGGCTAGGTTCGATAATATAAAGAGGAGATAGGAATTTTGCGAGAGGTTCAGTGAACATATCCCGCTGGCTGTGATCGAGAGCGTGCAGAAGCTGGATGTGTTCGAGACAAACGCTGTGTTTCGGCGCAAGCGACAGATACCTCCGAACCCCCAAATCAATATCAACTTGAACGTGGGGCTGACACCGGGAATGGGCCCAGCCCAATTGCGTGCAAATTTTCAACAGATCATGCAGCAACTACTTGGGCAGATTTCCCAGGCGATTCCGCAAATCGTCCAACACGAAATAGTCCGTCAATCTCCTATTGTTGGCATTGAAGGGAGAACTTATGGTGGTAAGTGGAGAGAGAAGTAAGGATCAAACGACATAAAGGAAGGAGGAAACAATCATGCCAGTCAACATAAATCTAAGGGTGACTTCCTTTGGCCAGGTCGTTTTTGAAATTGGCAAGCCTACTCCACCCGTCGAGGCGCCCCCGGTTGTTCCCATACACGAAGAAGTCCGCCACCGTGAGCAACTGGAAACTGCATCTCGAATCTATGAGGTTCAGTATCAGGAGGGATTGACTAATTATGTTGTTCCTCTCTCTACGGCGTAGAAGCAGGCTAACAAACGCATGCACCCGACAGGCTTCGCCTGCGGGTGATGCCCATCGTTACACGGCGTAACGTAGTGCGAGGGAGGCTGATATGGCAGGAGAAGGTGACTTCACCGTTACAGTGAAGAGACCGAGAGTCGACGTGGAGCAGAAGTCGAGAGAGACCTTTGATGAAAATCCTTGTCCGTAGCAATAAGACAAGACGTTGGGAGTTTGCCGACCCTGTCACTACTAAGGCAGAGACGGAACTACAACACCTCCTGATTGAATCTCCGTCTCTGATTCCCATCGGTGATATCCGCGAAGGCATCTCGCCGTTGGTGATCGCAGTAGATGAATTTGGCCTGCCTGGCTCAGGCAATACAGACCTGCTGGCCTTTACTGCTGATGGTGACATAGCCATCATCGAATGTAAGGTGGCTACAAACCCTGACAGCAAGCGAAAGGTGATAGGCCAGATTCTTGAGTACGGCTCCTTCCTCTGGCGCATGAGCTACCAGGAAGTAGACAAGCGCATTCAAGGCAAGAGGGGTAAGCCTCTGACTGATTTGGTGAAAGAGGCCGTCGCTGGAGAGTGGGACGAAGAAGGTTTCCGAAGCGGCGTCGAGCACTCACTGGAAAGAGGAGCTTTCGTACTCATCATTGTTGTTGACGAGATCAACGACCAGCTACGACGCGTAGTCAGATACGTCAATGAGTGTAGCAAGTCCGAGTTCTCACTGCATGCTTTGGAGATCCGCAGATTCCGAGCCGATGTGGTAGAAGTCCTTGTGCCCCACTTGCATGGTGCGTCAACAAGACCACCACTCATGGAAGGGCGAAGAAAAAAGTGGACAGAGGAAGAATTCTTCAGCGTGCTTGCCAAAACCAATGAACCGCACATCGTGAAGATAGTTGAAGACCTCTACCAATGGAGTGAAAGAACAGCTGACCGAATTTGGTTCGGTACAGGCGCAGAGACAGGCTCATTCACCTTTCACTTCCTGAAGGAAGGAAAGACGGTGTCGGTCTTCACCACCTACACTGACGGCAGGTTTGTCCTCAACTACGGTTGGCTTTCCCCTCAGCTTAGCCCAGACATCCTGCAAGAGTTTCACAGTAAGGTTACGGCAATCTCATCTTTTGGGCGTATTCCTGCTGACTTCTCAAAATGGCATTCGATAAGAATAGCAGAAGCGTTCAAGAGCCCAGAATACTTGGAGTCGTTTAAACAAGCCGTGGAGTGGCTACACAGCCGAATAGAAACGCAGGAGCGGTAGCGGGCTAACAACTCGCTCCAGCCGCCTGCTACCTCGACGGCTTCGCCGCCTGGGTCCAGCGGCTGAGCCCGGTGCCGTTGGGCAGCAAAACCCGATTGACAGAATCCGCGAGCAAGCTACGGCAAGGCGGGCAGGGTCCAGCCCGCAGCGGCCTCCAGCACCGCCGCGATCGCCAGCAGCCGCGCCTCCTCCCCCGGCGCCGCCGCCAGCTGGACGCCCAGCGGCAGCCCGCTGCGGGCCCGCCCCACCGGCACGGCCACCGCAGGCAGCCCGGTGAGGTTGAAGAGCCTGGTGAGGCGGGAGAGCGGCGCGCGGGCGCGCCGCCAGCCCTCGCCCCGCGCCGGGTCCACTTCCTCGATGAGCGGAGCCTGCACGGGGACGGCGGCGCAGATCAGCGCGTCGAAGTCCGCAAGCAGGCGGCGAGTCTGGCGGATGACCACCCCCTGCACCCGCTGCGCGTCCACGTAGGCGGTGGCGGGGATGGTGGCGCCGGCGGCCAGCAGCTCACGCACGTCGGGCCCGTACTCTGCCAGGCGCCCCGGGTAGGCGCGCCGGTGGTAGGTGCTGGCCTCGGCGAAGAGGATCGTCGTCTGCGCGGCCTGCCCGGCCAGCGCCGCCTCCACACCCACCTCCTCGACCCGGCCTCCGGCGCGGGCCAGCAGGGTGCAGGCCCGCTCCAGCGCCGTCCCTACCTCGACGTCCAGCCCCTCGTCGAAGAGCGGACCGCGCAGGCGGCCGATGCGGAAGGAAGGCGGCGCAGGCGGCACCTGGGGTCCAAACGGCGCGCTCCGCCCGGTGAGTGGGTCCTGCGGGTCGGGTCCTGCGAGGACGCTGAGGAGCAGGGCCGCGTCGGCCACGCTGCGCGCCAGCGGGCCGACGGTGTCGAAGGACCAGGCCAGCGGCACCACGCCGTGCCGGCTGACCCGACCGAAGGTGGGCTTCAGCCCGACGACGCCGCACAGCGCCGCAGGGATGCGGACCGACCCTCCCGTGTCCGTCCCCAGGGCGGCGGCGCAGCATCCCACCGCCACCGCCGCCGCCGACCCGCCGCTGGACCCGCCGGCCACGCGCTCGGGGTCCCAGGGGTTGGCCACGGCGCCGAAGTGCGGGTTGACGGAGGTGACGCCGAAGGCGAACTCGTGCAGGTTGGTCTTGCCGATGACCACCGCCCCGGCGTCCAGCAGGCGCTGCACCGCCGTGGCGGTGGTCTTCGCCCGGTGCCCTCGGCGGATCGCCGCCCCGGCGGTGGTGGGCAGGCCGGCCTGGTCGAACAGGTCCTTCACCGCCAGCGGGATCCCGTGCAGCGGGCCGCGGATCTGGCCGCGGCGCGCCTCCGCGTCCCGCTGTCGCGCCGCCTCCCGCGCGCCCTCCACGTCCACGTGGATGAACGCCCGGAGGCGCTCCTCGGTGGCGCGGATCCGCTCCAGGCAGCGCTCCACCAGGTCGACGGCCGAGAGGCGCCCGGTGCGGACTGCCGCGGCCAGCGCGGTCAGGTCGGCGCTCACGGCGGCCAGCACCACAGGGGCGCGGGCAGGTCCTCGTCTCCCAGGTCGAAGCTCTCCACGCGCTCCCACTCCCGGCGCCAGGCGCGCCGCCACCCCTCCACCGCCCGCAGGGTCTGGTCGTCCGGGGCCGCCCCCAGCAGGTCCCGCACCATCTCCTCCAGCATCCGCTCCATGGGATGGGCCGTCCCGCTCCCGGCTTCAGCGCACCGCAGCGGGACGGTCGGGCAGCGCCGGAGGCCGCGCCGGCTGAAGGGTCCCGTCGATGACGGACTCCACCGCCGCGGCCTCGTCGAACCAGGAAGGCGGCGCGGCGTGACCCCACAGCGTCGCCCGGCGCGGGTCGTCGAGCTTCCAGCGGATGGCCGGCCAGTCGGGGTCGGCGATCATGTAGTCGCCGGTGTAGAGCTCGATGCGGTTGCCGTCGGGCAGCATCTGCGTGAATTCGGTCACCGTGTCGG
>JBBIIQ010000037.1:0-12939 GCA_037446405.1 Armatimonadota bacterium
TCTGGCTCGACAACATCACCCGCGAGCTTCTCACCAGCGGGACGCTCAAGCGCTGCAGCAGCTTCAGCAGCAGGAAGCCCGCCACGGCGCCCGGGACCGAGCTGGCCAGGAACAGGTACTGCAGGGTAAGGAGCGGAATGGCCCGGTCCATCAGCGCGGGCGCCACGACCAGGGCACCGATCGTCGCGCCCACAGGCCCGGTGCCCAACGGCTCCAGCAGCCCGACCCAGTCCCGGCGCAGGTGGGTGTAGGCGAATCCCACGACCAGGGCCCCGGGGATCCCTCCGGGGAACGCCAGCAGCGTCCCCACGCCGAAGAGGTTTCGCAGGATCGCCGCCACCGTCGCCGCCAGCGCAGCGTACCAGGGGCCCAGCAGAACGCCGGCGAGGACGTTGGTCATATGCTGCCAGGGCAGCAGCTTCGCGCCGGCCACCGGGATCGCGCCGGGGACGAACGACAGCACCACGGGCAGCGCCGCGAAGAACGCTCCCAGGACAAGCTTGCGTGTGTGCATCTCGCCACCTCCCACGCCTGAAGACGCGAACGCCGGCCCGATGCAGGCCGGCGGCACTCCAGACATCCGTTCCCCACGCCAGCATTACCTGGATCGGGTCCAAAGGGTCTGCACCGGCTAGGTGCACTCTCAGCCCGGTTCCCCGAGCTCCCCCGGATTGTGTGGCTATGCAATTGTGTTCATTGCCTATCATATCGCAGGCAGCGGCCCGTGGGAACCATCTTCCCGTCTGACGCCGCCTGACGTACCTTGAAGCCCGGCAGTGCGAGGCGGTGGAGCTGCGCACCTTCGTCTGGCGGCTCGCCCTGTATGCCCGCGGTCCCACGGAGTTCGCCCCGGGAGCGTAGAATCTGACTGGTGCCGCCCCGGGCACGTCCCGGCGGCGGGGTGAGCTCTCCGCGCACGGAGGGACGCCCGCCGCCGGGATGCCCTCGGGGCGGCTAAGGAGGAACCACCGTGGAGCCATCGATGGTCGTAGATGCCTTGATCGAGATCCCCAAGGGCAGCCGCAACAAGTACGAGTACGACGACGCCAGCGGACGCCTCCGCCTGGACCGGGTGCTCTACTCGCCGCTGCACTATCCGGCCGACTACGGGTTCATTCCGGAGACGCTGGCCGAAGACGAGGACCACCTGGACGTCCTCATCGTCACCCACGAACCGTCGTTTCCCGGCTGCATCGTCCCCGTGCGCCCGGTGGGCGTGCTGGACATGCACGACGAGAAGGGGCGCGACGAGAAGATCCTGGCCGTTCCCGTGGGGGACCCCCGGTTCAGCGAGGTGACCGACCTGGCCCACCTGGCGCCGCACTTCCTCAAGGAGATCGAGCACTTCTTCCAGGTGTACAAGACGCTGGAGGAGAAGGCCACGGAGATCATAGGCTGGGCGGGTGTCGAGGTGGCCCGCCGGACGGTGACCGCCGCGCAGCAGCGCTTTCGCGACCGCCAGCGGTAGCAACAGGAGCGTGTCGATGAGCGAGGTGATCGCGCACAGGCTCGATGCCGTTGTCGTCGGGGGCGGGGGCGCCGGGCTGTACGCCGCCCTGGAGCTGGCCCGCCACCCGGACCTGGACGTGGCCGTCCTGAGCAAGCTCCACCCCCTGCGCTCTCACACCGGCGCCGCGCAGGGGGGCATCGGCGCGGCGCTGGGCCACGCCGAGGAAGACCGGCCCGAGTGGCACATGTTCGACACGGTGAAAGGGGGCGACTACCTGGCCGATCAGGACGCCGTGGAGATCCTCTGCACCGAAGCCGTGGACATCGTCTATGAGCTGGAGCGGCTGGGGCTGCCCTTCGACCGCGCCCCGGACGGGCGCATCGAGCAGCGCGTCCGCGCGGGCGGGCACACCCGGAACTTCGGGGAGGCCCCCCTGGCCCGCACCTGCTTCGCCGCGGACCGGACGGGCCAGATGATCCTGCACACCCTCTACCAGCAGTGCCTGCGCCACGGGGTGCGCTTCTTCGACGAGTTCCAGGTGGTGGACCTGATCATCGAGGAGGGCGTCTGCCGCGGGGTGGTGGCCTGGGAGCTGCGCACGGGCCACGTGCACCTGTTCACCGCGGCCGCGGTCCTGCTGGCCACAGGAGGGTGGGGACGGATCTACCGGCTCACCACCAACGCCCTCTCCCTCACGGGCGACGGAGCGGCCATCGCCTGGCGCCGGGGGATCCCCCTGGAGGACATGGAGTTCTTCCAGTTCCACCCCACGGGCATCCACCGGCTGGGGATCCTCCTCTCCGAAGCCGCCCGGGGCGAGGGGGTCTACCTGCGGAACGGCGCCGGCGAGCGGTTCATGGAACGGTATGCTCCCGGCATGATGGAGCTGGCCCCGCGCGACATCGTCTCCCGCGCCATCTACCGGGAGATCGCCGCCGGCCGCGGCGGCGGCCCGGAGCGGGACTGTGTCTTCCTGGACTTCCGTCACGTGCCGGAGGAAGTGCGGCGGGTCCGGCTGCCCGAGGTGGTTGAGCTGGTCCAGACCTACCTGGGCCTGGACCCGGGGCGGGACCTGGTCCCCGTGCATCCCACGGCGCACTACGCCGTGGGCGGAATCCCCACGGATGTCTGGGGGCGCGTCGTCCAGGACGAGCAGAACACCGTGCTCCCGGGCCTGTACGCGGCGGGGGAGTGCGCCTGCGTCTCCGTGCACGGCGCCAATCGCCTGGGGACCAATTCCCTGATCGACATCCTGGTGTTCGGCCGCCGCGCCGGCCGGGACATGGCCCGCTATGTCCGGGAGGCTGGCATCCCTGCGGCCCCTCGGCGGGCCGTTCGCGATGCCGCCGCGCCTCTGGAGGACCTGCGTGGGCGCGGCGGCTCGGAGTCGGCGGCGCGCCTGCGCCACGAGCTGCAGGCGGTCATGCAGGAGCACGTCTCCGTCTTCCGCACCGCCGACGGCCTGCGCCGCGCGCTGGACGCCATCCGCGGGCTGCAGGACCGCTTCGGGCGCATCGCCCTCCAGGACCGCGGCCAGGTCTTCAACCAGGAGCTGCAGGAGGCCTGGGAGGTTGGCTGCCTGCTGGACGTGGCCGAGGCGACCACCGTCGCCGCGTTGACACGGGAGGAGAGCCGGGGTGTGCACTACCGGGAGGACTTTCCCCGGCGGGACGATGCCGCCTGGTTGAAGCACACGCTGCTGACCCGCACGGCGCCCGGCGAATACCAGGTCCAGTTCAAGCCCGTGGTAATCACCAGGTTCCCGCCGCGGGAGCGTGTGTACTGAGGGAACGGGCGCCCCGTCTGGCGGCCCTGCCGATGGGACCCGGCGCTTAGAGCCGCCCGGCCGCCCGCAGCGCCCGGTGCGCTACGCGCATGCAGGCGTTCATGACCACCCGCAGCCCGGCGGCGGCGGCGCGGGCGGCCGCCTCTTCGTTGACGATGCCCGCCTGCATCCAGACCACCCTGGCTCCGATGGCGATGGCGTCCTCCACGACGGGAGGGACGTCCTCGGAGCGACGGAAGATCTGCACGACCTCCACGGGCTCGGGGATGTCGCGCAGGCTGGGGTAGGCTTTCTCGCCGAGGACTTCCTTCACCCGGGGGTTGACGGGGATGATGCGGTAGCCCTGCTGCTGCAGGTAGGCGGCCACCTGGTAGCTGTCCCGATCCGGCGTATCGGACAGACCCACCACCGCAATCGTCCTGGCCTGCGTGAGGATCTGCTGCACGTCCTCCCAGTTGACCGCCATCCTCGCCTCCCCGTCTCAGGTCCGTTTCGCCCATCATAGCGTACGGACGGAGAGAGGTATTCCGCACCTCCTGGCGCCGGCGTGCGGGCGGGCAGGCGGAGGCGCGGAATCAGCCGGCCGGGGTCGAGACCGGGGTGGGTGCGAGGGGCGGGCTCTCGGGCGTGGGCAGGTGCTGGGCGACGGCCGCTGCGGACTGCGCGTGGGTCGGTGGCGACTGCTGGAAGGGGAGGGGCGAGTTGGTCGAGGAGAGCTGTGTCGGAGAGCGGCCGTCGCCCAACAGGATCCACCGGAGGAGGGCGGCCAGGGCAAGGATCCCGGCCAGGAGGACTCCGGCCCAGAGCTCCCACGTGACGAGCGCGTCCACCACTTCGCCTCCGCGCTCCCGCGTGCTAACAGAAACGCCTTCCGCGGTGGGAAGGCGCCACAAGCCTTCCCGTTCGGCAACCCGGCTGACTGGTCGCGCCAGTCCCGTGGCTTTGCGGACCGCCCTCACGGGCGGGGTGCCTTTATCGCGGGATGTCGCTATGCTCCTTGTCCATGTTGTGCCCGATACGCCCTCCGGCTAGACCTGCAACAGGACCAGCAGTCCGCCCTTGCTTGACGCCACCGCCGCTGCCGGGTAGGCTAGGAAAAGAACCCCCCCCAGGGGGGAGGGGAGGCCTCCCGTGCGCAGTGCCGAGGAGATTCACGCCACGCACGGCAGCCCGGAGGAGCGGGGGAAGGTGCTGACGCGCCTGCGCAGCATCGCCGGCCACCTCCAGGGCGTGGAGCGGATGGTCAGCGACGGGGCATACTGCATCGACATCGTGCGGCAGACCATGGCCATCCAGCGGGCGCTCGACCGCGTCAACGCCATTCTGTTGGGGGACCACCTGGAGCAGTGCGTCACCCGGGCAATGCAGTCGGCGCCGGGTGATCCGGGAAATCCTGGACGTCTTCGAGACGTCCAGCAAGCTGTAGCCGCGGACCATGAAGACCCCTGTGGAGCAGCCACAGATCGCAGCACCGGCGACCAGGCGGGTCGACCTCCCGGTGCAGGGCATGACCTGCGCCAGCTGTGTGGCCGCGGTAGAGAGCGGGCTGCGCCGCACCCCGGGGGTGCGCGCGGCGGCGGTGAACCTGGCCGCGGAGCGCGCCTCCGTGGTCTTCGACCCGCAGGCGGTGCGCCTGCAGGACCTCATCCGGGCCGTGGAGGAGACCGGCTACGCCGTCCCGCTGGAGCGGGTGACCGTTCCCGTGCGGGGGCTGGAGCTGGCCCCCTCCGGGGAGAGGCTGGAGCGGGCGCTCCTGGCGGTGGAGGGGGTGCGCGCGGCGGCGGCCAACCTGGCCGCGGAGCAGGTGGTCGTCGACTTCGTCCCCCACCTGGTCTCCGTGGAGGACCTGCGCCGGGCGATCCGCAGCGCCGGATACGAGCCCGGGGAGGTCGCCGGGGCCACCGTGGACCGGGAGCAGCAGCGCCGCCAGCGCGAGGTGCGCGCCCTGCGCGCCCAGTTGCTCACCGCCGCCCTGCTGAGCATTCCCATCCTCTGGGGGAGCCTGCACCACATGGGGATGCGCGGCGTCTGGGTGCCGGGCTTCCTCACCGACTGGCGCGTGCAGCTGCTGCTGGCGCTCCCCGTGCAGTTCTGGGCCGGGCGGCGGTTCTACCGGGGCGCCTGGGCGGCGGCGCGGCACGGGACCACCGACATGAACACGCTGATCGCCGTGGGGACCTCGGCGGCCTTCGGCTACAGCGTCGTCGCCACGTTCTTCCCACAGGTCTTCATCGCCAGCGGCCTGCAGCCCAGCGTCTACTACGAGACCGCCTCCATCATCATCGCCTTCATCCTCCTTGGCCGCTTCCTGGAAGCGCGGGCCAAAGGGCGGACCTCTGAAGCGATCCGTCGCTTGATGGACCTGCGCCCGCGCACGGCGCGCGTGCTGCGCGACGGGCAGGAGGTGGACATCCCCGTGGACGAGGTGCAGGTGGGGGACGTGGTGGTGGTCCGTCCCGGGGAGAAGATTCCGGTGGACGGCGTGATCACCAGCGGCCGCTCCACCGTGGACGAGTCCATGCTCACGGGAGAATCGCTGCCTGTGGAGAAGGGGGAAGGCGATGAGGTCATCGGGGCCACGCTGAACAGGACTGGCTCGTTCCGCTTCCGCGCCACACGCGTCGGCCGGGAGACGACGCTGGCCCAGATCATTCGGCTGGTGGAGGAGGCGCAGGGCTCCAAGGCGCCGATCCAGCGCCTGGTGGACCGCATCGCCGCCTCCTTCGTCCCGGCGGTCATCACCATCGCCGTGACCACCGCCGCCGCCTGGCTGCTCTTCGGCCCGGAGCCGCGCCTGACCTACGCGCTGCTGGCCTTCGTCTCCGTGCTGATCATCGCCTGCCCCTGCGCCATGGGGCTGGCCACGCCCACCGCCATCATGGTGGGGATCGGGCGCGGAGCGGAGGAGGGGGTGCTCATCCGCAACGCCGAGGCTCTGGAGCGGCTGCGCCAGGTGGATACCGTGGTGCTGGACAAGACCGGCACGCTCACCCGCGGCCAGCCGGCCGTCACGGACGTGCTGCCGGCCAACGGATTCAGCGCGAGGGAGGTCCTCCGCCTGGCCGCCGCCGCGGAACGCGGTTCGGAACACCCGCTGGGCGAGGCCATCGTGGCCCGGGCCAGGACCGCGGGGATCGAGGTCCCCGAGCCCGACGACTTCGACGCGCTCCCCGGCCAGGGGATCGTCGCGCAGGTGGAAGGGCGGAGGGTCATCGCCGGCAACCGGAGGTTGTTGGAGAGCCAGGGGCTGCGGCCGGACGGGCTGGAGGCCCATGCCGCGGCGCTGGCCAGGGACGGCAAGACGCCCATGTTCCTGGTCGTGGACGGCACGCCCGCCGGGCTCATCGCTGTCGCCGACACCCTCAAGCCGGAGTCGGCAGGGGTCGTCGCCGCCCTGCACCGCCTGGGCCTGCAGGTGGTCATGCTCACCGGGGACGTGCGGCCCACCGCGGAGGCCATCGCCCGCCAGGCGGGGATCGACCGCGTGCTGGCGGAGGTGCGGCCGGAAGAGAAAGCGGCCACCGTCCGCAGCCTGCAGCAGGAGGGGCGGGTGGTGGCCATGGTCGGCGACGGGATCAACGACGCGCCGGCGCTGGCCCAGGCGGACGTGGGCGTTGCCATCGGCGCCGGCACCGATGTGGCCATCGAGTCGGCCGACGTGGTGCTGGTGGGCAGCGACCTGCGCGGGGTGCGCACGGCCATCGCCCTCAGCCGGCAGACCGTGCGGGCGATCCGGCAGAACCTCTTCTGGGCGTTCGTCTACAATGTGGCCCTCATTCCCGTGGCCGCGGGGGCGCTGTACCCCTTCGCCGGCGTGCTGCTCAACCCGGTGCTCGCGGCGCTGGCCATGGCCTTCAGTTCGGTGACGGTGGTGAGCAACAGCCTGCGGCTGCGCCTCTTCAAGCCGGCGCCGCTGGGAGTGTGAGGGCACCGCGGAGTCCGGCGACGGTGCAGCGGCGCCGTTTGTGGACCTGCGACTCTTGAGTGGAGGACGAAGGAGGTGAGGTGATGAAGCGGACGTTCAGCGTACCCCGGATGCACTGCGACGGGTGCGTGCGCACCGTGACCGAAGCGTTGAAGAGCCTGGCCGGCGTGACGGCCGCGGACGCGGACGCGCGGAAGAAGACCGTGGATGTGGTCTTTGACCCGTCGCTGGTCAGCGAGGAGCGGCTGCGCCAGGCCCTGAGCAACGTGGGGTACCCGGCGGCGAACTAGCCCGCGTGCTAGAATAGGCGCAGCGGGCGCGCGCCCGTAGCTCAGCTGGAGAGAGCGGCAGACTTCGAATCTGCAGGGCGGGGGTTCGACTCCCTCCGGGCGCGCCAGGTGGCCCTTTTGGCTCCTGCTCCCTGAGGATCCAGTTCTCCCGGCAGCCTGTTCCCTTAGCCTCCACGACATCATAGCTGGAGTCCCGTCCTCTGCGGTCGCTGGCTTGGGTCGTCTTCCTGGCCGCGGGGGGGAGGCGCCGCGGGTCTGATTCCTGCCGCCGCTGCGGAGGCAGGAGGCGGGGGAGAGCCGTCGAACCCTTTGCGCAATCTGATGGCGCCGCACCACCTATGTGGTACAGCGTGAACCGCCTCTTCTTCACGGTCCTGCTGGCGCGGCTTCTGGAGTACCGCATCGAAGGGGCGCAACATGAGCCCCACCCGCCCTACCTCCTCATCGCCAACCACACCAGCGCGCTGGACGATCCCCTGGTGGGCATCGCCGTGCGCGCGCGGTTGGTGTACATCGGCAAGGAGGAGCTCATGCGCCCCTGGCTGGTCGGGCTGTGGGTCCGCTCGCTGGGCAGCATCTTCATCCGCAGGGGTGAGCCGGACCGTGCCGCGCTGGAGGCGGCGCTGCGGGCGCTGCGGCGGGGCAGGGCGGTGTCCATCTTCCCCGAGGGGACGCGCAGCCGGGACGGCCGGTTGGGGACCTTCCACCACGGGACGGCCTGGCTGGCGCTGCGCGCGGGGGTCCCCGTCCTGCCGCTGGGCATCGCCGGCGCGCATCGGGCAATGCCCCGCGGGGCGTCCTGGCCGCGGCGCGCTCGCATCGTCGTGCGCATCGGCCCACCCCTGCGGGTGCCGCAGGCGCAGGGCCGTCTCACCCGTCCGCTCCTGGAGGAATGGACGGAGCGGTTCAGGCAGGCCGTCATCGACCTGCTGCCGCCCGAGCAGCACCCGTGGCCGGCGGTCGGGGGGCGACGCGGGGGGCCGCTTGCCGCCGCCCACCGGAGCGCGGGCGGGTCCGGCCTGCACGCGGATGGGTAGTCCCTCCTCCGCCGGATGGACAGCGGACGCGTCGCCGCTGATCCTCCGTCAGGAGGTGCTGGACCGGCTGGCCGGCGCTGCCGTCGACCTCCTGGTGGTCGGCGGTGGCATCACCGGCGCGGCCATCGCGCACCTGGCGGCCCGCCGGGGCGTGCGCGTCGTCCTGGTGGACAGAGGGGATTTCGCCAGCGGGACCAGCAGCCGTTCCTCCCGCCTGATCCACGGAGGGCTGCGCTACCTGCAGCACGGGCAGCTCGGCATCGTCTATCACTCCCTGCGGGAGCAGCTGGTTCTGGCGCAGATGGCCCCCCACCTGGTGCGGCGGCAGAGCTTTCTGCTGCCGGTCTACCGCGACTCCCCGGTCCCGCCGTGGCTGATCGCCCTGCTCGTCGCCGTCTACCATGGGCTGCGGCCGCGCCGCAGCGGCCTGACCTACCGCCGCCTCTCCCCGCAGGAGGCGCTGCAGGAGGAAGGGCTCCTGCGCCACAGCGGGTTGCTGGGTGCCCTGCTCTACCACGAGTTCGCCACGCACGACGCCCGCCTGGTCCTGGAGACGGTCCTGGCCGCGCGCGCAGCAGGGGCGGCCACGCTGAACTACGTGGGCCTGGTGGACTTCCTGGCAGCCGGCGGCCGGGTGCGCGGCGGGATCCTGCAGGACCAGTTGACGGGTCGGGTCCTGGAGGTGCGGGCCAGGGCGGTGGTCAACGCGGCAGGGCCCTGGTCGGACATGCTGGCGCGGTCGGTGGACCCGGGCCGGCACCGGCTCCGCCTGACCAAGGGGGTGCATCTCGTCCTGCCGCGGCACCGCCTGCCGCTGGCTGTGGGGGTGAACCTCTTCTCGCCGCGGGACGGGCGGGCATTCATGGCACGGCCGGTGGGCAACCTGGTCTTCGTCGGCCCGACGGAAACGGACTACGCCGGCGACCCCTCGGCGGTGGCCACGGGGCAGACGCCGCCGCCGGCCATCGGCGCCTTCTGGGAGACGCTCTCCGGGCGGGTGGCGGTTCACGCGGCGAGATGAAGGAGCTGCTCATGACCACGGAGATCCTGCACTTCGACGAGGCGATCAACCCCTACGGGTGTTCCCCCCACGTGGTCGAGGCGCTGGTCGCCTTCGCCCGCTCGATCGTGGATGAGGCCTTCGCCGACTACACCGGCGTGACGTTCATTCCCTGGGTCGCCGAACGGCCCAACCTGGTGGTGCTGCGGACCTTCTCCAAGGCCTACGGGCTGGCCGGCCTGCGTGTGGGCTACGCGGCGGCGCACACGGCGGTGGCGCAGCGGCTGGCCCGCTTTCGTATCCCCTGGGGCGTGGACGCCATGGCGCTGGTGGCGGCGCGGGCGGTCGACCCCGCGCGGGTCCACGCCCACCTGGGCGCCCACGGGGTGCGGGTGCGTACGCGGCCCGACATGCCGGAGTACATCCGGGTCACGGCGATGACCCCTCACCTCAACCAGCGGTTCGTCGACATCCTCAGCCGGCTCTAGGGCCGCCACCCTCCCGGATTCGCTCTAGTCCGCCAGGACGATGCGGCCGGCGCGCATGTCCGTCACCTGCGCCAGCGCCTCGATGGGCACGCCCAGCCGGGCCAGCAGTGCCCGCCCTCCTTCGAACGTCTTCTCGATGACAGCGCCGATCCCGACCACGGTGGATCCCGCCGCTTCCGCCAGGCGGGCCAGGCCCAGAATGGTCTGCCCGGTGGCCAGGAAGTCGTCGATGATGAGGACCCGCTCGCCGCGGGAGAGGTATTCCGGGGAGACGATCAGCTCCACCGTGCGTCCCCTCGTGTGCGACGGCGCCAGCGTCAGGAAGACCTGGTCCGGCATGGTGATGGGGCGGGACTTGCGGGCGTAGACGCAGGGCAGGCCCAGGTGCAGCGCGGTGGTCAGGGCAGGGGCGATGCCCGAGATCTCCGCGGTGAGCACCTTGGTGGCGCCCACACCGGCAAAGCGGCGGGCCAGCTCGCGGCCGCAGGCGTCCATCAGTCCGGGATCGACCTGGTGGTTGATGAACCCGTCGACCTTGAGGATCCCGTGGCCCAGGTTGCGCCCTTCGCGCAGGATACGTTCCTTCAGGATGCGCATGGCCCCCCTCCAGCCGTCACCCCGGGTCCTGCCCGGAATGCCGTCGCCTCCAGGGGGGAGAGTTCGCGGCCGGCGAAGAGGATTCCCTGACAGCCCGGTCTGGCGGAAGGGGGTGGAGGGCATGGCATCCTGCGATGCGCTGATCATCGGCGGCGGACACAACGGTCTGGTCACCGCGGCGTACCTGGCCCGCGCCGGCCTGCGCGTGCTCGTCCTCGAGCGCCGCCCCGTCCCCGGCGGGGCCTGTGTCACCGAGGAGATCTGGCCGGGCTACCGGGTCTCCACCGCGGCCTATCTCTGCGGGCTCCTCCCGCCGCGGATCATTCGCGACCTGGAGCTGAAGCGCTTCGGCTACGAGATCCTCCCCAAGGACCCCGCGTTCTTCAGCCCCTTCCCCGACGGGAGGCACCTGTTCATCTGGCGGGATCCCCGCCGCAGCGCCGAGGAGATCGCCCGGTTCTCCCGAGAGGACGCGCGACGTTACGCCGCATACGAGGAGTTCCTGGCCCGCCTGGCCGGGTTTGTCAGCCCGTGGCTGCTGCGCACGCCTCCGGACATCCTGCGCCGCAGGTGGCGGGACCTGTGGGCACTGGGGCGGCTGGGGGCGGGGGCGCTGCGGCTGCCCCCGCGCACGCTGGCGCAGGCCTTGCGCCTGCTCACCCAAAGTGCGCGGGACTTCCTCGACTCCTGGTTCGAGTCGGCGCACCTGAAGGCAGCCCTGGCCACCGACGGCGTGATCGGGGCTCCCGGCGGCCCCTCGACGCCGGGGACCGCCTACGTCCTGTTTCACCACTGCATGGGGGTGGCCGCGGGCAAACCGGGCCTGTGGGGGTTCGTCCGCGGCGGGATGGGCGCGCTCAGCGAAGCTCTGGCGGCCTCTGCCCGCCGCTGGGGGGCGGAGCTGCGCACGGGGGTGGAGGTGGAGCAGATCCTGGTCCGCGGCGGCCGCGCCCGCGGGGTGGTGCTCGCCAGCGGGGAGGAGGTGGTCGCCCGGGTGGTGATCTCCAACGCCGACCCGAAACGCACCTTCCTGCGTCTCGTGCCCCCCGTGGAGCTGGACCCGGAGTTCCGCCGCCAGGTGGAGGCCATCCGCACGTCCGGCGTGGCCATGAAGGTGCACCTGGCCCTGGACGGTCTTCCCGAGTTCCCGGCGGCGCCGGGGACCGGCCCCGGCCCGCAGCACCGCGCCACCATCCACATCGGCCCTTCCATGGACTACATCGACCGCGCCTGGGACGATGCCCGCGCGGGTCGGCCGTCCCGCGAGCCCTTTCTCGAGGTGACGATCCCTACGACCTATGACCCGTCCCTGGCCCCTCCTGGGAAACACATCATGTCCATCTTCGTGCAGTACGCGCCGTTCCACCTGGCGGACGGATCCTGGGAGCGGCTCGGAGAGCCCTACGCCGACCGCGTCATCCAGACCCTGGCTGCCTACGCCCCGGACCTGCCGCAGCGTGTGCTGCACCGTCACATCCTCACCCCGCTGGATCTGGAACGGCACTTCGGCCTGACCGGCGGCGACATCTTCCACGGCGAGATGACCCCCGACCGCCTCTTTTTCCTGCGGCCGCTTCCCGGGTGGGCGCAGTACCGCACCCCCATCGCCGGGCTCTACCTCTGCGGCGCGGGGACGCATCCCGGCGGCGGGGTGATGGGCGCCCCCGGGCACAACGCCGCGCGGGAGGTGCTGCGGGACTGGCCGCGGCTCCGCTGAGCCGCCCCGGTGGCAGGGGCTGCCTGCGCCAGGCGAGAAGGGTGTAGTATGGTCAAGATCCTGGTCTGGGCGCGCAGGAAGGCGGAGATGAGCGCGGAGGAATTCCGCGCCTACTGGACGGGACCGCACGCGGACCTGGCGCGGCGCACCTACTCCCACCTGACCGGTTACGTCATCCACGTGGTGACGCGGGCCCCGCGGGGCCAGACGCCGCTGTTCGACGGCGTGGCGGAACTGACCTGGGCGTCGCGCGAGGACTTTGACGCGGACGTGCGGGCGGAGACGGCACGGGCGGTGGTGGCGGATCTGGACGCCTTCGCCGGCGAGACGGGAACCCTGTTCGTCGACGAGCACGTCGTGGTGGGCTGACGGGTTTCTCGGGTTTCTCCGGACGCCTGGACACCCCGCCGCCGTCCGGTATAATGAACATCTGGCACGGGGGCCGTTAGCTCAACAGGTAGAGCAGGGGCCTCTTAAGCCTCGTGTTGGGGGTTCGAGTCCCTCACGGCCCTCCAGTCTCGATGGCCAGTGCTCTGTGGCGCTGGTCATCGTCCTTTGGCGGGCGCGCTGCGGCGGCGCGGTGTCCTGCGGGAACGCGGGCGTAGCCGAACTGGTAGAGGCGCCAGACTTAGGATCTGGTCGGCGCGAG
>JBBIIQ010000038.1:0-12726 GCA_037446405.1 Armatimonadota bacterium
TCTGAGAGGAGTACCGGGTCATGACCATGGAGTTTGTCAAGGAGATCCCGAGCAAGGCGCAGGCCTTCTCCGAGTGGTACACCGCCGTCTGCCTGCGGGCGGAGCTGGCCGACTACTCGCCGGTGCGCGGCATGATGGTCATCCGCCCCTACGGCTATGCCATCTGGGAGGGCATCCAGCGCTGGCTGGACGCCCGCTTCAAGGCCACCGGCCACATGAACGCCGCCTTCCCCCTGCTGGTGCCGGAGTCGCTGTTGCAGCAGGAGGCGGCGCACGTCAAAGGGTTTGCCCCCCAGGTGGCCTGGGTGACGCAGGGCGGGGACGAGCCCCTGGCCGAGCGGCTGGCGGTGCGCCCGACCTCCGAGGCCATCATGATGCCCATGTACGCCCGGTGGATTCAGTCGTACCGCGACCTGCCGCTGCTCATCGTCCAGTGGAACAGCGTGGTGCGCTGGGAGAAGGCCACGCGGCTGTTCCTGCGCACCGCGGAGTTCTTCTGGCACGAGGGGCACACCGCGCACCGCACCGCGGAGGAGGCGGACGCGGAGTGCCGCCTCATCCTGGGGATCTACAGGGAGTTCGTGGAGAATGTGCTGGCCATTCCTCTCCTGGTGGGCAAGAAGCCTCCCAGCGAGCGCTTCGCCGGCGCGGACTGGACCTACACGCTGGAGGCGCTGATGCCCGACGGCCAGGCGATCCAGGCGGGGACCACGCACTTCCTGGGGCAGAACTTCGGCCGGGCTTTCAATGTGAAGTTCCTGGACGAGGACAACCAGGAGAAGTATGTCTGGACCACCTCCTGGGCCATCTCCACGCGGATCATCGGCGCGCTGATCATGGCCCACGGTGACGACCGCGGCCTGGTCCTTCCGCCGCAGATCGCCCCCTACCAGGTGGTCATCGTCCCCATCCCGGGGAAGGACGGCACGGCGGTGCGGGAGCGCGCCGCCACCCTGGCGGCGCAGCTGGGGGAGCGGTTCCGGGTCAAGCTGGACGACCGCGACCAGTACACGCCGGGGTGGAAGTTCAACGAGTGGGAGATGCGCGGCGTCCCCCTGCGGCTGGAGATCGGGCCGCGGGACGTGGCGCGTCACGAGGTGGTGCTGGTGCGGCGCACCGGCCTGGCCAAGGAGGCGGTCTCCCTGGACGGGCTCCCCGCCACCGTGGAGCGGATCCTGCGCGAAGTCCAGGACGAGCTGATGGCCCGGGGCCGGCGCTTCCTGGAGGAGCACATCACGGAGGCGCGGACCGTGGACGAGGTCGCCGCCCTGATCGAGGCCCGCCGCGGGTTCGTCCGTGTGGGGTGGTGCGAGATGCCCTCCTGCGAGGAGACCATCCGCGAGCGCTCCGGGGCCTCGCCGCGCGTCATCCCCCTGGATGACCGGCCGACGGGGGTCTGCGTGGTCTGCGGCATGCCGGCCAGGGCCACGGTGTATTACGCGCGGGCCTACTGAGGCCGGAGGCGGCCCGTGCGCATGTCCCGGCTCTTCGGCGAGACGCTGCGCGCAGCACCTGCCGACGTGCGTGTGGAAAGTCACCGCCTGCTGATGCGGGCGGGCTACGTCCGCCCGCTGGCCGCCGGCACCTTCGGCTACCTGCCGCTGGGCGTGTGCGTTATCCGCAGGATCGAGCAGGTCATCCGCGAGGAGCTGGAGGCCATCGGCGGGCAGGAGGTGGTGCTGCCCCACCTGCCCGTGTCCTTCCAGGAGGTGGTGGCCGGCCTGGCGCAAAGCGAGGTCCGCTCCCACCGGCAGCTCCCACGGCTGCTCTACCAGGTCCGCACCGGGCCCGGCGACGACTCCCCCGGGCGCGGCGGGCTGCTGCGCGCCGGGGAGGCCGCCGTGGCGGAGGCCTGCACCCTGGACGCCGACGAGGCGGGGCTGGAGCGGCAGCAGCGGCAGCTCTTCCGGGCCTGCGGCCGCGTCTTCCAGCGCGTGCGCCTGCCGGGGGTCATCGCCGTGGCCGCAGATGGAGAGATGACGGGCGGCCGCAGGGCGCACGCCTTCGTCTATCTGACGGAGGCGGGGGAGGCGACCATCGTCCTCTGCGACCGCTGCGGATACGCCGCCAGCCGCGAGACCGCGCGCTGCGCTAAGCCCATCCCTGAGCCGGAAGCCCTCCGCCCGGCAGAGCCTGTAGCCACGCCGCACGCTGAGACCATCGCCGCCCTGGCGCAGGTCCTGGGCGTCCCTCCCGGCCGGACGGCCAAGGTGGTGCTCTACAGCGCCACGGTCTCAGGCGAGGGCGTGGGGGAGACACGCGAGGTGCTGGTCATGGGGCTCGTCCGCGGGGACATGAGCCTCGACGAGGGCAAGCTCGCCCGCGCGATCGGGGCGCTCCGGCTGCGGCCCGCCACCGCCGAGGCCATCCGCGCTGCGGGCGCGGTACCTGGCTATGCCTCTCCGGTTGGCCTGGCGCGCGGGTCCGTCCTGGTGGTGGTGGACGACCTGGTGGCCGCCTCCGCCAACCTGGTGGCCGGGGCCAACCGGGAGGGCTTCCACCTGCGCAACGTGAACGTGGGGCGGGATTTCGTCCCCGACGCCGTGGTCGACCTGGTGGAGGTCCAGACGGGATCGCCCTGCGTCCGCTGCGGGGAGGCGCTGCGCCTGGCGCACGGCGTGGAGGTCGGTCACATCCAACCGGTGAGCGCCCACCTGACGCAGGCGCTGGGGGCGCTGTACGTCGACGCCGGAGGGCAACGCCGCCCTGTCGTCATGGGATCCTGTCGCATCGACGTCGGCCAGCTCCTGGCCTCTCTTGCCGAGGCTTACCACGACGCATCGGGACTGCGCTGGCCCGTCGGCGTCGCCCCCTTTGAGGTCCATCTGGTGCGCCTGGCCGGACGGGAGCCGGAGGTGGCCGCACGAGCCGATGAGCTCTACGCCGCGCTGAGGGGGGCCGGACTGGAGGTCCTCTACGACGACCGGGAGGGAAGCGCCGGGGTGAAGTTCACCGACGCCGACCTGATCGGCCTGCCGCTGCGGCTGACCGTGAGCGGGCGGGCGCTGCGGCAGGGCGGGGTCGAGCTGAAGGGACGGGATGAGGGGGACTCCCGCATCGTCCCGTGGGAGGGGGTGCTGGCGGAGGTGCGGCAGGAGCTGGAGCGCCGGCGGGCAGCGGCTGCGGCTGCCGCAGCTGCCATCGCCTACCCGGAGGTCGAGACGGGATGAGCCCACGCGGTTTCGGCGTCGGAGAGCGCCCGGCTGTCCGTTTGCCACTCATCGGCAGAAACTCCCACCGCCGCGCGGGAATGCCACCTGGCAGTGCCGGCGTTCATGGGACGAGAGGGGCAAGAGAGGGGTGCGGGTGGGGCGATGCCGATGCGGCACGTGGCGGCAGCAGTCGTCATCCTGGCCATGGGGGGTGCCACGGTGGCCTTCCCGCCGCGGGGCACGCCGGCGCGCGCCGGGCACGACGGGCCGGTCCCCTTCGACGTGTCGGAGTGGAAGACCAACTTCAAGAAGCACTCCGTCCCGCTGGGCGAGATCATCTCCGGAGGGCCGCCGAAGGACGGCATCCCGGCCATCGACGCGCCGCGCTTTGAGACGGTGGCCGAAGCGGACCGGTGGCTCAAGCCCCGGGAGCCGGTGGCGCTGTTTGTCCAGAAGGGCGATGCCCGCGCCTATCCCCTGCAGATCCTCATCTGGCACGAGATCGTGAACGACGTTGTCGCAGAGTCTCCGGTTGCGGTCACCTTCTGCCCCCTGTGCAACACCACCATCACCTTTGACCGCCGCCTGGAGGGGCGGGTGCTGGACTTCGGCACCACCGGGAAGCTGCGCTTCAGCGACCTGGTGATGTACGACCGGCAGACCGAGTCCTGGTGGCAGCAGGCCACCGGGGAGGCCATTGTCGGCGACCTGACCGGGAAGCGGCTGACGTTCCTGCCCTCCCAAGTAGTCTCGTGGCAGACGTTCAAGCAGGCCTACCCTGAGGGGAACGTGCTGTCCCGCAACACCGGACACATCCGGGCCTACGGGCAGAATCCCTACGCCGGGTACGACAATATCACCTCCTCCCCGTTCCTCTACGTGGGGCCCAAAGATACTCGCCTGCGGCCCATGGAGCGCGTGGTCACCGTCTCCCTCAACGGGGAGGATGTGGCCTATCCGTTCAGCGTCCTGGAGAAGGTCCGCGTGGTGCACGATAGGGTAGGCGGGGTTCCCATCGTGGTCTTCTTCGCCAAGGGCACAGCCTCCGCGCTGGATTCCGGCGACATCAGCCGCGGGCGGGACGTCGGCGCGGCGGGGACATTCTCGCCGGTGCTGGAGGGACGACGCCTCACCTTCCAGCCCGCCGGGGAGACGGGGTTTGTCGACCGCGAGACGAAGTCCACCTGGAACATCCTCGGCCAGGCCACGGCCGGGTCCCTGCGCGGCAGGCAGCTCCGGCCGATCATCAGCGGGAACCACTTCTGGTTCTCCTGGGCGGTCTTCAAGCCGAAAACCCGGATCTACACGCCCTAGGGCACCCCAAGACCAGCAGCATTTCTCTGACAGGCTCCTGCCCCTCGCGGTGCGCTGCGGCCGGCGATTCGCTATAGTCTGAGTAGCCTCCGGGGTTCTCAACAGCTTTTAGGAGGACGGCCCGATGGCGCTGGATCGTGTCCGTGCGGCGCTGCGCGCCGCCGGCCTGCCGGCAGAGATCCGGGAGTTCCCCGCGGGGACCCGCACGGCGGAGGACGCCGCCCGGGCGCTGGGGACCACCGCGGCCCAGATCGTCAAGTCCCTGGTCTTCCTGGCCGACGGTCGTCCGGTGCTGGCGCTGGTCTCCGGCGCCAACCGGGTGGACGAGCGCAAGCTGGCCGCGGCCTGCGGCGCGCAGCAGGTGGTCAAGGCCGACGCCGCCACCGTGCGCGCGGCCACGGGGTTCGCTATCGGCGGGGTGCCTCCCGTGGGCCACTCCCGGCCGCTGCGCACGTTCCTGGACCGGGACCTGCTGGTGCATCCGGTCGTCTACGCTGCCGCCGGCACCCCCACGGCGGTCTTCCCCATTTCGCCGACGGACCTGCTGCGCGCCTGCGGGGCCGAGCCGACGGACCTGCGCCAGGAATAGGCGGCGCATGCTATCATAAAGGTAATCGAATAGCTGCGACCTTCGGGGCAGGGTGAGCCTGCGCAGCCGGTGGGCCTGCGGGGCGATTCCCGACCGGCGGTACAGCCCGCGAGCAGCGCGCCCATGTGGGCGTGCCGCAGATCCGGTGCAACTCCGGAGCCGACGGTACAGTCCGGATGGGAGAAGGTCCTTGCGGTCTTTTTGCGCCCGAAGGCCTGTGTGTTTTCGGGCGCAACCATTTTGGCGGCTATGCGCGCATGAACGACCGGGCAGACACCCAGTACATGCGGGAGGCCCTGGCCTGGGCCCGCCGCGGCCTGGGGCGGACGAGCCCCAATCCCCCGGTGGGGGCGGTGGTGGTGCGGGACGGCCAAGTCGTCGGCCGGGGATTCCACCGGCGCGCCGGGGAAGCGCACGCCGAGGTGGTAGCGCTGCAGGCGGCGGGGTCACGTGCCCGCGGCGCCACCCTCTACGTCACCCTGGAACCCTGTCCCACCACAGGGCGCACCGGCCCCTGCACCGAGGCCATCCTGCAGGCCGGCGTCGCCCGCGTGGTGGTTGCCGTCCGCGATCCCGACCCGCGTGTGGACGGCCGGGGACTGCAGCGGCTGCGCGCCGCCGGTGTGGAGGTCACCACGGGGGTGCTGGCGCGGGAGGCGGTGCGCCTGCTTGAAGCCTACATTGTGCACCGCCGCGCCGGCCGGCCCTTCGTCACCCTGAAGTGGGCCATGAGCCTCGACGGGAAGATCAGTGCCCGCCGTGACCGGCGCACGATGATCTCCGGGGAGCGCTCCCTGCGCTACGACCACGCCCTGCGCAACGTGCACGACGCGGTGCTGGTGGGGATCGGCACCGTCCTGGCCGACGACCCCCAGCTCACCTGCCGCATCCCCGGCGGACGGGATCCGCTACGGGTCGTCCTCGACTCCCGGCTGCGCATCCCCCTGCAGGCGCGGCTGCTGCACCTGCGCTCTGCGGCCCCCACGCTGATCGCCGCGGGGGAACGGGCACCCCGGGAGCGGGTAGCGGCACTGCGCGCGGCCGGAGCGGAGGTGCTGGTCCTGCCGGGTGAGCGCCCCGCGCTGCGTGACCTGCTGGCGGTCCTGGCCGGCCGCGGGATCCTCAGCGTGCTGGTGGAAGGCGGCGGGACGGTGCACGCAGCCGCCCTGGCGGAGGAGGTGGCCCACAAGGTGGTGGCCATCGTCGGCCCGGGGCTGATCGGCGGAGCCGAGGCTCCCACGCCGGTGGACGGCGCGGGGGGACCCTGGGCAGACGACATGCTCCGCCTGGCCGGCGTCACCGTGCGGCGGCGGGGGGAGGATGTGGTGATCGAGGGGTACCTGCCCGCGGCGCGGGCGATGCTGGAGGCGGAGGCGGAGGGCGCCTCGCTTGCCCGGCCGCCGGCCGTGCGGGGAGCGGGGACGGGGTGATGTTCACCGGCATCGTGGAGGCCATGGGCCAGGTCCTGGCGGTGGAGATGTGGCCGGGCGGGGGCCGGCTGCGCGTGCGCGTGCCGCGCGAGTTCACGGACCTGGCGCCCGGGCACAGCCTGGCCGTGGACGGCGTCTGCCTGACGGTGGTGGCGCTGGAAGGTGATGCGGCCCTCTTCGACCTGGCGGCGGAGACGCTGCGCCGCACGACTCTGGGGCGACTGCGTCCCGGCGCGCCCGTCAACCTGGAGCGGCCGCTGGCGGCGGGAGCGCGGATCGGCGGGCACTTCGTCCAGGGCCACGTGGACGGGGTGGGTACCATCACGGCCGTTACCCCTGAGGGGGATGGCGTCTGGATGGAGGTGGGCCTGCCGCCGGGACTGGCCCGCTACGTGGCGGAGAAGGGGTCGCTGGCCCTGGACGGGGTGAGCCTCACGGTCGCGGCTGTGAAGGGTGACCGCTGCGCCGTCGCCCTGATCCCGCACACCCTGGCGGTGACCGCCCTGGGGCGAAAGGGGCCCGGAGACCCGGTGAACGTCGAGGTGGACATCCTGGCCAAATACCTGGCGCGCCTGCTGGCGGGTGAGCGTGATGTGGCAGGCGACCACCATGCGGCGGGCGCGCCCAGCGGACACGGGGAGCAGCCATGAGACAGCCTGTGTCAACCCCACGCCGCTCACGCGAGTCTCGCCATCCTGATCAAGGCGCCGTGGCTGGTTGGATTGTAGGGCGTGCGGTCCTGCCAGCATCGCCAGAGGATTCGGAGCCATGCTCTCGCGAGGATGCGTACCGCATGGGGATGATCGCAGCCGCGAGCACGGGCCCGCGTATAGACAGCGGCGGCCCAGGGCGAGTCCCGACGGGAGTTATCCGCGAAGGTCGTGAGGGCTCTTCTCAGACGCTTATTGCACGCCCAGCGAAAGGCCACCCCGCGGTGCTTGCCGGACTCGTAGGTCACGGGGGCGACGCCAGCTTCCGCAGCCAGGTGCTCGGCCGAGGTGAAGCGGCGGCGATCATCCCCGATCTCAGCGAAGATCTGGGCCGCGTTGAGCCGGCCGGCGCGGGGGAAGGACGTGAAGATGAGTCCATCCGGATGCGCGGTGACGGCGTGCTCAATGGCAGCGGTGAGGCGTTGGATCTGGGCGACGAGCGGTTCGAGCACGGCGACCAGCGCCCGGACCAGTTCGCCATTCGCCTCCATCTCCGCTTCGCCGATAGATCCCGTGGGTGCGCTGTGCAAGCGCGCGAGCAAATCTCGGGCAGGGCGCCGGCCGCAATACCCGTGCCGCACGAGGAAGGCCTCCAGCCGCTGCTCTCCGAGGTGCTGCGCACTCTGGGGGGTCGGATAGCGCTGGAGGAAAGTAAGCGCGATGGGCGAGTCGACGTCGGCAAAGATAGCGGCCGCGCCAGGCCAGAAGCGTTCCAGGAGCGCACGCAGCTGATTGGCCAGCGCGATGCGCTGCTTGACCAGATCATCTCGGGTGCGCACCAGAGATCGAAGCGCCCGGGTCTCATCGGTCAGCGGGACGAGCGGCCGAAAGCGGTGGCCGTCCGTGCGCAGCAGGTCGGCGAGGATAAACGCATCGCCGGGATCACTCTTCCCTGGTGCGGCCGCGTAGCGAGGCCGGGATGCCTTCAGCACATTCGGATGGATCGGGACGACAGAGAAGCCCGCTTCGACGAGGTTATCGACCAGCAAACCGGAAGGACGCTCGACCGCGACGGGCAGGGTGCTGGGCGCCGCGAGTTTGGTGAGTTTGGCCCGCAGCAGGCTCATCCCCTGGGCGGTGTGGGGAATGCCGGCGCGCCAAACCACTCGGGCCTGCGCATCGATGACGCAGATGGTGTGCTCCTGGCTGGCCCAATCCAATCCGACGAAGTAGGACATGTCCTCCTCCTTGCGGTAGACTCTCCGATGCCGGGGTGGTCCTGCCGGTCGCTCACTGAATGGCGCTTTTGCCCCTCGAGGGCCCTGGCGCGTCAGCCTGTAGCCGGTCCGGACCTCCCGGCCTCTCCGGGGGAGCGAGTCTCATGCGGGCCGTCGAGCGGCAAGCGACCTAAGCTCTCCCCGGAGAGGCACCGGAGGCACCCTTCTTATTCGCCCTCCCACATCAGTCGAGTCTCCCTGAGGAGGGTACACCAGTGAGCAGGACGGTCGTCGTCGGCGGAGGGCTGATCGGGCTGTGGTGCGCTTACGAGCTGCGGCGCCGCGGCGTCGAGGTCGTCGTCCTCGACCGCGGCGCTCCGGCCGCCTCCTGCTCCTGGGCCAACGCCGGCTGGGTGGTGCCGGCCTTCTCCAGCCCGCTGCCGGCGCCGGGCCTGCCGGCGCAGTCGCTGCGCTGGCTGCTGCGCCGGGAGAGCCCCTTCCGCATCAACCCTCGCGCGCTGCCGCAGCTGGTGCCCTGGCTGCTGGCCTTCTGGCGCCGCTGCAACCCCCGGGACTACGCCGCCGCCTTCGCGGCGCTGGCCCGCCTCAACGCCCGGACCATGCAGCACTACGACGCGCTGCAGGGCGAGGGGGTGGCCTTCGAGATGCACCGCGCCGGCCTGCTGTTCGCCTTCCTGCAGGAGGCGGAGGTCCGGCACATCGAGGAGGACCTGGAGCGCATGCGCGCCTACGGCTACCCTCCACCCGCCGTGCTGGACGCGCAGCAGGTGCGTGCGGTCGAGCCAGCCCTCTCGCCGCGCGTGCGCGCCGGAGTGCTCGTCCCCGAGGAGCGGTGCGTCCGGCCCGAGAGCCTGGTGCAGGGGCTGGAGGCCCGCCTGGCCGACCTGGGCGTCTCCGTCCGCCGGGGCGAGGAGGTGCGGGGATTCGCCCGGCGGAACGGGACGGTCACCGCCGTGTTGACGACGGCCGGTCCCCTGAGCGCCGACTCCTTCCTCATCGCTGCGGGCGCCTGGTCGGGGCTCCTGGCCGGCCGGTGCGGGGCACCCCTTCCGGTTACGGCGGCCAGAGGGTACAGCATCACGCTCTCCGGCCCCACGCTGCAGGTGCGTCACCTCGTCTACCTGACGGAGGCCAAGGTCGCGGTGACGCCGTTTCGTGCGGCGCTGCGGTTCGCCGGCACGCTGGAGCTGGCGGGGATCAGCGAGCGCGGCGATCCCAGGCGCCTGGTGGCGGTCCGCCGCGCGGCCGACCTCTACCTGGCGGAGCGGGCGGCCGGGGCCGCGGAGGCGTCCTGGATGGGCCTGCGCCCGGTGACGCCAGACGGCCTGCCGGCCATCGGCCGGCTGCCCGGGCAGAACAACCTCTACGTCGCCGCCGGCCACGGGATGCTGGGGATCACCCTGGCCCCAGCCACCGCCTCCGCCATCGCCGCGCTGATGGTGGAGGGGCGGGCAGATGTCGACCTGGCCCCGTTCGACCCGGCCCGCTTCGTGCGGCGTACGACCCGGCCCGCACCCCGCGGCATCCGCCGTGACTGACTACGACGTCATCGTGGTGGGCGGCGGTCCCGCCGGCACCGTGGCCAGCATCGCCGCGGCGCGGGAGGGCGCCCGCGTCGCCTGCGTGGAGCGGTACGGCTTCCTCGGCGGGGCACTCACCGCGGCCATGGTGGCGCCGATGATGGGCTTCCATGCCGGGGAGCATCAGGTGATCCGCGGCATTCCCCAGGAGATCGTCGACCGCCTGATGGCGCTGGGCGCCTCCCCCGGGCATCTCCCCGACCCCATCGACTTCTGCTATACGGTCACGCCCTTCGACTACGAGGGGCTGAAGCGTGTCTTCCTGGAGATGGCGGTGGAGGCGGGGGTGGATCTCTGGCTGCACAGCGTCTTCCTGGAAGCTGGCTGCCGCGGCGAGGGCGTGGAGCACGTGCGCGTCTGGCAGAAGGATGGCGTCAAGGAGGTACGGGCGGCGGTGTACGTCGACGCCTCGGGAGATGCCGACCTGGCCGCGGCGGCGGGATGCCCCGTGGTCACCGGTCGGGAGCGCGACGGGCAGACACAGCCCATGACCCTGATGTTCCGCCTGGGCGGCGTGGACTGGGAGGCGGTGCTGGCCTACCTGGCCGCCCACGAGGAGGAGGCGCAGCACGGCCAGGGCGTGCGAGCGCGCATCGAGATCGACTGGCTGCGCCGCCTGCCGCTGCGTGGCTTTGCCGGGTTCACCGGGCTGGTCGCTGCCGCGCGGGCACGGGGAGAGTGGACCATCCCGCGGGACCGCCTGCTGGTCTTCGAAGGGGTGCGGCCCGGCGAGGCCGTGGTGAACACGACCCGCGTCCCGGGACGGCTGGGCATTGTGGGACGCGATCTGGCGCAGGCCGAGGTGGAGGGCCGCCAGCAGGCCTATCAGGTGGTGGACTTCCTGCGGCGGCGGGTCCCCGGGTTCTCGCAGACGTACCTGCTGGAGACCCCCGCGCAGATCGGGGTGCGCGAGACCCGCCGCATCGTCGGCGAGTACGTGCTCACCCAGGAGGACATCCTGGCCGCGCGCAAGTTCCCCGACGCCGTCGCCTGCGGCGCCTACCCCATCGACCTCCACGACCCGGCCTCCGCCCGCCTGGTGGCCCGCCGCCTGCCGACCGGGGAGTACTACACGATCCCCTACAGGGCGCTGCTACCCCGCGGCGCGGCGAACCTCATCGCCGCCGGTCGGTGCATCTCCGCCACGCACGAGGCCTTCGCCGCTTTCCGCGTCTCCGCCATCGTCATGGCCGTCGCCCAGGCCGCGGGGACAGCGGCGGCCCTGGCGCTGCAGGCGCAGGTGCCGCCGCGGGAGCTGCCGGCAGCACAGCTCCAGCGACATCTGCGCCAGCGCGGCGCTTTCCTGGGCCCGTGAGCGCGCTCCATCGGGCGGAGGCCCTATGCAAATCGTCACGCCGCCCGATATGATGTGCCTGCCGGCTCGGCCATAACATCTGCAGCGACACCATCGACCGGCAGGAGCAAAGAGAACGGAGGGAACCAGATGCGCACGCTCGTCCTGATCGTCGCCGCCACCCTGCTGCTGGCGGCCTGCGGCGGCCGCGCCGCACAGCAACCCCCGGCAGGTCCGACGCCGGCGGCAGAGGCCCCTGCGGCCACTCCCGCTCCCGCCGGGGAGGCCCGGCCCGCGGTCCCGGCCGGCGAGCAGGAAGTCAAGATCACCATGACCGAGTTCAAGTTCGAGCCGCAGACCGTGGAAGTGAAGGCGGGAAAGGTGAAGTTCGAGCTGGTCAACGCCGGCACCGTCGAGCACTCCTTCGTCATCCTGGGCACCGACAGGCGGCTGGATTCGGTGCCCCCGGGGCAGTCCGGGGAGCTGGAGGTCGAGCTGCAGCCGGGCACCTACCAGATCGATTGCGACATCCCGGGACACAAGGAGGCCGGGATGGTGATGACGATCGTGGTGAAGTGAGGCCCCGGGCGGATCCCCTCGCCCGGAGGCTGACGGACCCATGCGCGCCGGCTTTGCCGCATTCTGGATCCTGATGGCCATCCTGGAGGTGGCGCGGCGGAGCAACCCGGCCGTGGTGACCTGGCTGGGTGGCATCGCGCCCTGGCTGGTGGTGCTGGTGACGCTGCTGCCCATCGTGGAGATGGTGCGCGAGTTCCGGCAGCATCGCCCCGTCCAGGGCGTGCGCACCGCCCTGTGGACCGTGCTGGGCGTGGTCACCCTGCTCTTCGGGCCGGCCTGGCTGCGCTTCTGAGATCAGTCTGATGTGCGCGGATCTGAGCCGCATGACGGTGGGTCGTCGGAGCTGCCTCGGTCCAGCCGGTCCCGCCCATCTCGCCGCCATTCCAGGAGCCGCGCGGAGCGTGGCCTAAAGGCGCATCGCGAGCAATCTCCCCTGCGGGAGCCCGTCATCCGCACGGGAACTCGGCCTGGGCCAAGTCGGTGCTGGATCGTCGCCCCGCCTTGTCCCGCCCGGCGTCCTCTTCCCGGGTGAGAGCTCGGCCCGGGCCGAGCTCGATCGGCGTCGTTTTCTCTCGCTCCGCCTTCACGCATCCCGGCTTCTGCCGCCCGGTGTCCCGGGGGTTCAGGACCGGCAGCCCGGCGCTGCGGGGTTCAGGTCCGCCCACCCGGCATCTCCGGATCCCAGGCCCAGCTTGGCCTCGTACCCGTTATGGGCGCGGCACCGCAGCTCGATGTTCTCCATGGTAGCCGGGCCGCCCCGGGCGTACGGCCTGACGTGGTGGAACTCCAGGAAGGCCGTCTCGCCGCAGCGGCGTCCGTCCGGGGCGACGAAGGCGCACCGGCCCCCGTCCCGCGTCCAGACCGCCCGCCTCACGGATGCGGGGATGTGCCGCGAGCCCG
>JBBIIQ010000039.1:0-5400 GCA_037446405.1 Armatimonadota bacterium
CCACGATCTCCACGTCCTCCACCAGGCTGAGGAGGGCGCGGATGCCATGGCGAATCAGGGCCAGGTCATCCGCAAGGAGTACGCGAATCTGCTTGACCTCTTTCATTCGACAGATCTCCAGACGGCTTGCCCACAAAGGTCCTTCGACCTACCCTTTCCTTTCCCAGGGTCCGGGTAGTCTAGACCTCCAGCAAGAGAGCTGACGCCTGGAGACGGGTAATTCTAGGATTATCCACAGAGCCTTCCTCTCCCTGCAAGTCCCTCCAGGCTCCTCCCGGCACCTGGGGGGCCATTTCGTGCCCGTTTCGCCCCGCCCGCCCCACCGGGGCCCGTTTCCGTCCTCTGGGGGGCAGATTTCTGCGCATCGCAGGCGAGAAACGAACGGGCCGCGGGCGAGCGCGCTTCCTCTTTCGGAATTCCGGCGCCGCTCTACCCATGGTGTCCGCCATCGGTGGCTGCCGCATCGGCCTTGGCGTCTGTCGGAAGAAAGAAGGAGGCGCCCCGAGGTACCGAACCGTCCGAAGCGCCGAAGCGCCCCAAGCACGCCGAGGCACCGAAAACACCGGAAGTACCCGGAAGTACCGGAAGTCTCGGAAGTCTCCGGAAGTGTTGTCCGCCCCGCTCCGGCCCGCTAGAATGGGCTAAATTCGAGGCACGACCGCCATGCGCGACCAGTACGGGCGCGAGCTGAGCGACCTGCGGATCTCCCTCACCGACCGCTGCAACCTGCGGTGCGTCTACTGCATGCCGGCGGAGGGGATCGATTTCCGGCCGCCCGAGGAGCTCCTGCGGGACGACGAGCTCCTGCTGCTGGTGCGCATCGCCGCCGGGCTGGGAGTGCGGAAGGTCCGCCTCACCGGAGGCGAACCCACCGTCCGCCCGGGCATCGTCGACCTGGTCAAAGCCATCAGCGCCGTCCCCGGCATCGAGGACCTCTCCATGACCACCAACGGCCTCCTCCTGGAATCCCTGGCCGAGGACCTGGCGCGGGCCGGGCTGCGCCGCGTCAACGTCAGCCTGGACACCCCCGACCCCCAGAAGTACGCCCGGATCACGCGCGGCGGGCGGGTGGAGCGGGTGCTGGCCGGGATCGCCCGGGCGGAGGCGGCGGGCCTTGAGCCCATGAAGATCAACACCGTGGTTGTCCGCGGCTTCAACGAGGAGGACGTGGTCTTGCTGGCCCGCCTCACCCTGGACCACCCCTGGGAGGTCCGCTTCATCGAGGTGATGCCCTTCGGCGCCGTGGCCGACCTGGCCGACGCCGGCATCGTCACCTCGGAGGAGACCATGGCCCGCATCGAGGCGGCGCTGGGGCCGCTGCAGCCCGTCGACCTCTCCGGCGACGACCCCGCCCGCACCTACCGCCTCCGCGGCGCCCCCGGCCAGCTGGGCTTCATCAGCCCGGTCAGCCAGCCGTTCTGCAGCAGGTGCGGCCGGCTGCGCCTCACCGCCGACGGCCGGCTGCGCCTGTGCCTGCTGCGGGACGACGAGGTGGACCTGCTCACCCCTCTGCGGGCCGGGGCCTCGCCCGAGGAGCTGCGGGGGATCTTCGCCGCCGGCGCCTACCGCCGCCCCTTCGGCCACGCGCTGGCGGAGCGCCTCTTTCCCGAGAAGCGCGTGATGATCCAGATCGGCGGCTGAGCCGCTACGCGTCCTCGGGGTCGAGGAGTTCTTCCTCCTGCGGGTGGAAGCGCTCCCCGCAGCGCGGGCAGGCAACGGGCTCGTCCTCCGCGGGGGTCACCAGGAGGAACAGGGTATGGCAGCGGGGGCAGGCGACGCGGTAGATGGGCGGGCTAGTCTTCTTCGCCTTCCAGGTTCCGCTCCAGCTTGCGCTTGACGCGCTGCAGGGCGTTGTCGATGGACTTGACGTGCCGGTTCAGCTCGTTGGCCATCTCCTGGTAGGACTTCCCCTCCAGGTAGGCCGTGAGCACCTTGTGCTCCAGGTCGCTGAGGTTCTTGCGGATGCGCTCCCGCATGGTGGTGGAGGCTTCCTGGTTGATCACCAGCTCCTCCGGGTCGCTGACCTTGATGCTGCTGATCACGTCCAGCAGGGTGCGGTCCGAGTCCTCGTCGTAGATGGGCTTGTTCAGCGAGATGTAGGAGTTCAGCGGGATGTGCTTCTGCCGCGTGGCCGTCTTGATGGCGGTGATGATCTGCCGCGTGATGCACAGCTCGGCGAAGGCGCGAAAGCTACTGAGCTTGTCCGCCCGGAAGTCGCGGATGGCCTTGTACAGGCCGATCATCCCTTCCTGGATGATGTCCTCCCGGTCGGCCCCGATGAGGAAGTACGCCTTGGCCTTGACGCGGACGAAGTTGCGGTACTTGCCGATGAGGAACTCGGCGGCGAGGGTATCGCCGTTCTTGGCGGACCTGACAAGATCCTCGTCGGGCATGTCGTGGTATGTCAGGCCCTCACGTCTTGCTAAGGCCACTCCCGTACCCCCACCCCGCCGCCGCACCTGCGGCGTGCGACCAGTGCGGTGCGGCACTTGCAAAAAGTATACGAACGCCTCATCCCAGCGTCAAGAACATTGTGCGCCCGATCGACCGAAGAGACAGGATTCACGGCTTCCTCCGCTCGCGGCGTCGCCGCCCCCGCATCCTCACGGCGTCGCCGCCTGCGCCGCCGCCCGTCGGGTCCCTGTGCGGATCGTCCGCGGCAGCGGGGTGTAGACGCTGCGTGCCACCAGCTCCCGCTTCACCTCCACCCCCCACCGGGTGACGACGCGGTAGGTGCGCACGCGGTACCCCGGCTGTGGGGGGTCCATCACCACCTGCCCCTGCGGCAGCTCCGGGTCGGCGCGCTGAGCGGTGTGGGCGGGCGGGGGAATCTCCTCCGGCTCGCTGACCACGATGCGCACCTCGTGCGCCGCCTGCGGTGGGCCGTAGAGGGTGATGGTCAGGCGGAGCCCCCGCACCGTGCTCCACAGCAGCAGCGGGGCGCCACTGGTGTTCCGGAAGCGCAGGTCCTGCCCCCCGTAGACGACGGTGGCATCCCGCCCGATGGGCAGGTAGGCTACCGGGCGCGTGTGGCTGCTCCGCTCCAGGATGGCCAGATCCGCCAGCAGGGCGACGTTGAACAGCGTCGAGGAGACCTGGCACACTCCCCCGCCGTCGCCGGGGACCAGGATGTGGTTCAGCAGGACCGGTGCCGGGAGGTAGCCGAGCTGGGGCGTGCGCGGGCCCACCACCCGGTTGAAGGAGAAGACTTCCCCGGGCAGGATGACCACGCCGCGCAGCCGCCCGGCGGCCAGGGCGATGTTGTGGTTGCGGTTGGGGATGTCCACGAACCGGGTCGTGTAGCGGGCCACGGGCGCGGTCAGGCTCAGGGCGTCGGCGGTGCTGAAGCGCGGCCGGACGACCCGCACCACCGCCTCGACTCCCGCCGCTCCCTCCGCCAGCGCCCGCCTGATCCGGTCGGCGGTCGCCTCCTCATCCAGGATCCGGCCGTCCCGCGAGCCGTCGGTGAGCACCACCTCGTCGTCGACGACCGTCACCCCGGCGTCCCGCGGCGGGGCCGCGACCACGGCGGCCAGGCGGGAGACGACCCCCCGCAGCACCCGCTCGTCGCGGACGACCTCCAGGGGTACGTCGGCTCCCCGGCGCAGCCTCCAGCGGGCCTGCAGGCGGCGGAAGGGACCGCCCTCCCGGCCGAGCGCGTAGGCTTCCGCCACCGCCCGGGCGTACTCCGCCCGCACGCCGAGCTCCACCAGGGTGGGACGGATCACCACCCCTGCGGCGCGCACCTCAAGCGCGCGGGCCAGGTGCGGCTGCACCACGGCCGCCACCCGACGGCGGGCCTCCGCCGGCTCAAGGCCGGCGACGGGGATCCCGGCGATGCTCACCCCCGGCAGGATGCGGCCGCGGTAGGCCTGTGCCTCGCGGAGGAAGGCGGCGGCAAACCCCAGGCCGGCCAGGAAGATGGCGAGGGCCGCCGCGGCCAGGAGGCGCCTCACCGCTGCCCCTCCTGCCGCAGGCGGCGGCGGACCTCGAAGAGGACGACCGCGGCAGCAGCGGCCGCGTTCAGGGAAGCCACGCGGCCACTCATGGGGATGGCGACCAGCCGGTCGCAGGACTCGCGCACCAGCCTGCTCAGGCCGCGCCCCTCGCTGCCGATGACCACGGCCAAAGGCGGGGCCAGCTCCACGGCGTAGAGGTCTTCCCCCGCCGGGTCGGCCCCCGCCACCCACAGACCCTGGCGCTGCAGGTCCCTGACCGTGCGGGCGAGGTTTGTCACCTGGGCCACCGGGAGGTGCTCCACCGCCCCCGCGGAGGCCCGGGCGACCGCGGCGGTGAGGCCGCTCGCCCGCCGCGCCGGGAGCACCACCCCGTGCGCACCGGCTGCCTCCGCCACGCGGATGATCGCGCCGGTGTTCTGCGGGTCCTGGATGCCGTCCAGCAGCACCAGCAGAGGGGCCTCGCCGCGGGCGCGCGCCGCCGCCAGGAGGTCATCGACCTCCACCGTGGGGCGCGGCGCCGCCAGGGCGATGACGCCCTGGTGCGCAGGGGTCTGGGCGATACGGTCGAGCCAGCGGGGATCCACCTCCTGAACGGGGACCTTCCGGCCGCGGGCGAGACCGACGATCTCCTGCACAGCGCCGCGGGCGGTGCGCGCCACCAGCAGTTTGCGGATCGGGCGTCCGGTGGCCAGCGCCTCGCGCACCGGGCGCCGCCCCTCGATCTGCTCCTCCATCGCTGTCAGCGGAACCGTCGCGGCTCCCCCGCCCGGGGGGCTGGCCGCCACCGCGCCCCGCCGGGGAGGTCCTCCACGATGATGCCCAGCTCGCCGAGGCGGGCGCGGACCCTGTCGGCCAGGACGTAGTTCCGCTGCTCCCGCGCCCGCTGCCGGCCGGCGAGCAGCGCCTGGATGACCTCCTCGGCGTTCCCGTCCCCCGCGTCGGGAAAGAGGTCGGCGGCCTCCCGCCGGGCTTCCTCCAGCAGCCCTTTCAACTCTGGCAGCAGGGAGGGCTCCACCCCCGCGCGGGGCAGCGCCAGGCCGAGCACGCGGGCCAGCTCACGCAGGACATCCGTGGCCGCCCACAGCCCCGCCCGCCCCTCCCCGCTCCTCGTGGCCACCGCCGCGGCCACCTTGTTTATCTCCCCGGCCAGGGTGAAGAGCACGGCGAGGGCCTGCGGGGTGTTGAAGTCGTCGTCCATGGCCGACTCGAACGCCCGCCGCGCCCGCGCCGCAGCCTCCCCCAGGCCCCCGTCCGCCCCGTCGCTGCTGCGGGCGACGGCGTCCTCCGCATTGGTCAGGGCCGTGCGCAGCCGCTCCAGCCCGCGGCCCGCGGCCTGCACCGCCTCGTCGGTCCAGCGCAGCGGGGTGCGGTAGTGGGTGCCCAGGAAGAAGAGGCGGATGGCGTCCGGGTCGTACTGCGCCAGCGCCTCGCGCAGGGAGAC
>JBBIIQ010000039.1:5414-12605 GCA_037446405.1 Armatimonadota bacterium
GCGGTGCATCTCCTCCCCCACGGGGGGCTTCATCAGGGCGTTGTGCACCCAGTAGCGGACGAACGGGCTCTTCCCCGTGTACGCCTCCGACTGGGCGATCTCGTTCTCGTGGTGCGGGAAGACGACGTCCTCCCCGCCGCCGTGGATGTCCACCTGCGGCCCCAGGTACTGCAGGTTCATCGCGGAGCACTCGATGTGCCACCCCGGCCGCCCTGGCCCCCACGGGCTGGGCCAGGAGGGCTCGCCCGCCCGGGCCGCCTTCCACAGGGCGAAGTCCATGGGGTGCTCCTTGCGCGGGTCCGGCTCCACCCGCGCGCCGGCCTGCATCTCCTCCAGCGATCGCCCGCTGAGCTGCCCGTACCGGGGGAAGGAGGTGACGCGGTAGTAGACGTCGCCGTCCACCGCGTAGGCGTGCCCCCGGGCGATGAGGCCGGCGATGATCTCGATGATGGTGGGGATGACCGCGGAGGCGCGGGGGTAGTGGTGGGCGCGGCGCACGCCCAGGGCGTCCATCTCCTGGAAGAAGCGGTCGATGTACTCCTGGGCGATGTCGAAGATCGTCCGGCCGTCCCGCAGCGCCTTCTCGATGATCCGGTCCTCGATGTCGGTGAAGTTCTGCACGTGGAGGACCCGGTACCCGCGGTACTCCAGGTAGCGGCGGACCACGTCGAAGAAGCTGTAGCTCAGGGCGTGCCCCACGTGCACCGGCCCGTAGAGGTTCGGCCCGCAGACGTAGATGCGCACCGTCCCCGGCTCCAGGGGCTGGAAGGGCTCCTTCCGCCTGCTCAGGGTGTTGTGAATCCTCAGAATCGTCCCTCACCTCGCCGCGCGCCCCGGACCCGGCGGCCGCCGCGGGGGCCGCGGGAAGTCAGAACGGCCGCCGCACCTCGACGGCCTCCAGTTCCGCCGTCAGCTCCCATTCCACGGAGGGACGCAGCGTCCACGGCTCCAGCCGCCGTGCCCGCCGCAGGTCGAACGCCCCGCGGTCGGTGACCACACGGTAGTAGACGGCGTCGTACTCGCGGCGGGTCTCCACCACGCGCTGCACGCGATAGAACTCCGTCCCCCACCAGAACCCGGCGGGCCGCCCGCTCCCGCCGCCGCGGACCAGCTCCACGGCCACCGCGGCACGCAGCGGGGCGCGCTCCACGAACAGGAGGTGGGGCGACTCCCGCGCTCGCTCCAGGACCTGCCGGTAGCGCCGCGCCGCCTGCGCCTTCCGCAGCCGCACCTGCGCCCGTCTCATGCCGTTGCGGAAACCGGCCGGAGGGTGGCCACCGCCTGCGCGGCGATCCCCTCGCCGCGGCCGATGGCCCCCAGCCCGTCGGTCGTCGTGGCCTTGATCCCCACCGCCCCCTCGTCCAGCCCCAGCACGCCGGCGATCACCCGCCGCATCGCCGGCAGGTGCGGCGCCAGGCGCGGCTCCTCCGCCAGGACCACGACGTCCACCTGGAGGGGGAGGAATCCCGCCGCCCGCACGCGGGAGACCACCTCCGCCAGCAGGCGGCGGCTGTCCGCGCCGCGGTGCCGCTCGTCTGCGGGGAAGTGGTGCCCGATGTCTGGCAGGCCGGCCGCCCCCAGCAGGGCGTCCATGAGGGCGTGCAGGACGGCGTCGGCGTCGGAGTGCCCGCCCAGTCCCCGGTCGAAGGGGATGGTGACGCCGCCCAGGACGAGGCGGCGTCCGGGCACCAGGCGGTGCGCGTCATAGCCGATCCCGGTACGGAGCGCACCGCGGCCCTCCCGCTGCGCCACCACTGCCTCGGCCAGCTCCAGGTCCGCGGGGGTGGTCACCTTCAGGTTCAGCGCTTCTCCTTCCACGACGCGGACCACCCCGCCTGCAGCCTCCACCAGGCCGGCGTCGTCGGTGGCCCGCAGCCCCTCCTGCCGGGCGCGCGCATGCGCCGCCCGCAGCAGCGCCGCCCGGAAGGCCTGCGGGGTCTGCACCTGCCAGATGCGCTCCCGGTCCAGGGTCCGGCGGACGACGCCTCCGGCCACCTCCTTCAGCGTGTCCCGGGACGGCAGGGCCGCGGTGGCGGCACCCGTCTCCGCGGCAGCCGCCAGGACCCGGCGTACCAGGTCAGGAGTGGCCAGGGGGCGCGCTGCGTCGTGGACCACCACCCACTCCGCCTGCGGCACCGCCTCCAGCCCCGCGGCAACGGAGTCCTGCCGCTCCTCTCCCCCGGGCACCACCGCGGCGACGCGGGGAAAGGCCGCCGTATGCGCGCGGGCGGCATCCAGGTATGCAGGCGGCGCCACCACCACGGCCGCATGCACCTCGGGAGCCTCCAGCAGCGCGCGCAGCGCGTACGCCAGCATCGGCCGCCCGGCCAGGGGGAGGAAGGGCTTGGGCACCGCGCCCATCCGCCGGCCCCGGCCGGCGGCGACGAGGATGGCGGCGGTCGGTGCGGAGGGGTCCACCGCGGACACGGTGCTAGCGGCGGTGAGCGGTGGAGGAGCTTGCGGGCACGTCCCCCTTGGGGCGGGCGAAGATCATCCGGCCGGCGACGGTCTGCAGGACGCTGGTCACCACCACATCGGAGGTCTCCCCGATGTGCTTCTTGCCCCCCTCCACCACCACCATCGTCCCGTCCTCCAGGTAGCCGATGCCCTGCCCGGCCTCCTTGCCGTCCTTCATGATGTGGACGGTGAGCTCCTCGCCCGGGAGGTGGATGGGGCGCATGGCCTGCGCCAGCTCGTTGACGTTGAGCACGCGCACCCCCTGCAGCTCGGCAACCTTGTTCAGGTTGAAGTCGTTGGTCAGGATCCAGCCGCCGAGCGCCCGCGCGGTGCTCACCAGCCGCGAGTCCACATCCCCCTGGATCCCCGGCGGGTCGTCGATCACCTCCACGGCGTCCGACTCCTTCTGCAGCCGGTTGAGGATGTCCAGGCCGCGGCGGCCGCGGGCGCGGCGCATGGCGTCCGCGGAGTCGGCGATGCGCTGCAGCTCGGCGAGCACGGAGCGGGGGACCAGCAGCGGTCCCTCCAGGAAGCCGGTCTTGCACACGTCGGCGATGCGCCCGTCGATGATCACGCTGGTGTCCAGTACCTTGGGCACCACCTGGCGCGCCGGGGCGGGGCGGTCTCTCCCTTCGCCCAGACGGTCCAGCAGGGCCTTGACCTCTTCCCGCCGCTGCAGGGCCAGGTGGATCCCCAGGTAGCCGAAGACCAGGGCCACCCCCCAGCGCAGGTAGAGGCCGACGTAGGGGACGTCGCTGACGAGGAAGCCGAGAAGGAAGGCGATGAGCAGGCCGATGATCAGGCCCGCCGCCCCCAGGGCCAGCTCCCGCAGGGAGAGATGCGCCAGGCCCTGCAGCACCCAGGCCATGGCGCGGACGAAGAGGCGCCACAGCCAGGGGGCAACCAGCCAGCCCAGCAGCGCCCCCAGAAGGCCGATGGCGATCCTGGTGAACGGCTGGGGAAACCAGGGCAGGACCACGGCCAGGCGGAAGGCGCCGACGGCCCCGAGCAGGCCGCCGGCAAAGCGAATGAGCATAATCATGACGAGGACAATTATACCACGCACCCACCGCCCGCCGATGGCGCGCACGGCGCAAGCCCGCGTCAGTCGCGGCTCCTTGACAGTCGCGCGAAGCGGCGCCTATAATCGCCTCGCGCATCCTGCCGGGATCGCCGTCAACGGCAGCCTTGCACTGAGGAGGCTCGGGCATGAAAGAGACCGATCTGGCGACCCTGCAGCACCTCGTCTCGCAATACCTCATCCGCCACCGCAGCATTCTCGATGTGCAGAGCAAGCTGAACGAGACCGCGGCCCGCGTCTCCCGCGTCCTGGCGCACGCGGTCGCCGTCTGCGGCTGCGTGCAGATTCGCGCGGAGCGGCAGCGGTTTCCGGCGGATGTGGGGCTGGGGGACGTGCGGGGGTTCCTCTCCACGCACCTCTACGGCAACCTCTGCGCCCGCTGCCGCGAAGCGCTGGAGGACGAGATCGGCACCACCCTCTTCTACCTGGCGGCGCTGTGCTACATCACGGGGCTGGACCTGGACGCCATCCTGCGCAAGGAACGGGACCGCGTCTCCGCCCTGGGGGTCTACCACCTGACCTAAGCGCACGTCCAGGGATATCTGCGCAGCCCGGCTGCGGGGCTACGGTGCCGGGCGGGCGACGAAGCGGAACTCCAGCTCCACGTCGTTTTGCGCCCGCAGGATCCCCAGGATGGACGGCGGCTCGAAGCCGAAGTCGGTCATCAGGATCCTGGCGGTGGCGGTGCCGCGCAGCTCGTTCCCCGCCAGACGCACGGTGGCGTCGAAGGTGGTGGGCTGGACCTCCGTGCGGACCCTCAGGTTGCCGGTGATGCGCAGGGCGATCTCCCGCCCTTCCACGTACTGCGCCGGCAGGCCGTCGATGCGCGTGGGGGCGAACTCGGCGATGGGGTAGCGGGAGGATTCCAGCCAGCGCCCCCGGATGGCGTTGTCCCGCCGCGAGCTGTCGGACTGGAACTGGCTGATGTCCACGCTGATGGTCCCCACGCGGCTCGCCGCGGGGTTGGTGCGGTCGACGATGACCTCTCCCCGCACCACGCGGGTGATCCCCACGGCCACATTGAAGCGGTTGCCCTCGCTGATCAGCGTCTCGCCCACGCGGTAGATGACCTGGGACTCCCCGGGCACGATGAGGAAGCGCTGCCCGCCTGGCGCTGCCGCCTCCACCCGGGGAGCGGACGCCGGGATGGCCCGTGGGAGGCCGCCCGGGCGCGCTCCGACCCCGACCGCTGCCAGGGCCGCAGCAGCGAGGACCGCGAATGCCCGCCGATTCATCTGGAGCACAGATCCCCCCTTGCCATGCGCCTTTGGGCCGCGGCTGCGGCCTGACGCGGTTTTTGCTCATTGACGCAGGGACGGCCTGAGGAGTTCCCGCACGGTGGGGCGGTCGCGCTGCCGCGCCCCGGGCAACTCCGGCGGCGGGGCTCTCTCACCCGCGCAGGGGATCAGCCCAGCAGGACAGCCAGCGCCTCGGCTACCGTGGCCACGGCGACGATTTCCACCCCCGGGGGCCACTCCCCGCCGGATGCCCGCGGCACCACCGCGCGGCCAAACCCCAGGCGCGCCGCCTCACGCACCCGCTGCTGCACCTGGCGCACCGCCCGCACCTCGCCGGCCAGCCCCACCTCGCCGATGACCACCACCTGCTGGTCCACGGGTCGGTCCCGGAAGGCGCTGGCCACCGCCACCGCCACCCCCAGGTCCGCCGCAGGGTCGTCTACCGTCAGACCGCCCGTGACGCTGGCGTAGACGTCGTGCATGGCCAGGTGCAGCCCGGCCCGCTTCTCCAGCACCGCCAGCAGCAGGACCAAGCGGTTGTAGTCCACCCCCGCCGCCGTGCGCCTCGGCATGCCGAAGTGCGTGGGCGCCACCAGCGCCTGCACCTCCAGCAGCAGGGGGCGGGTGCCCTCCAGGGCGCAGACAACGGCGGAGCCCGGGGCTGCCGCCGGGCGCTCCGCCAGGAAGACGGCCGAGGGGTTGGGCACCTCGGCCAGGCCGTGGGGGCCCATCTCGAAGACCCCGATCTCGTTGGTGGAGCCGAAGCGGTTCTTCGTCGCCCGCAGGATGCGGTAGGCGTGGTGCCGGTCACCTTCAAAGTAGAGGACGGTGTCCACCAGGTGCTCCAGCACCCGTGGCCCGGCCAGTTGCCCCTCCTTGGTCACGTGGCCGACGATGACGATGCTGATCCCCTGCCCCTTGGCCACCGTGAGCAGCGAGCCGGTGCACTCGCGCACCTGCCCCACGCTGCCCGGCGCCGAGGGAATGTCCGGCCGGTAGACGGCCTGGATGGAGTCGACGACCACCAGCGCCGGGCGCTGCGCCTCGATGGCCTGCTGGATCGCCTCCAGGTTGTTCTCCGCCAGCAGGAGCAGCCCCGCCGGCAGCGTCCCCAACCGCTCCAGCCGCATCCGCGTCTGCCGGGCCGACTCCTCCCCGCTGACGTAGAGGACGCGGGCGCCGCCGGCGGCCAGGCGGGCGGCCACCTGGCTGACCAGGGTGGACTTGCCCGCGCCGGGCTCCCCGCCGATCAGCACCAGCGACCCGGGCACGATCCCGCCGCCGAGCACGCGGTCGAACTCTGCCAGTCCCGTGGAGGCCCGGGGCTCGGCCTCCGCGGGGACCTGCGAGACGTCCAGCACCTCCGCCGCGGTGGCCGGCCGCGGCCGCCCTCCCCCCTCGGCCGGCGCCTCCTCCACCAGGCTGTTCCACTCCCCGCAGTCGGGGCAGCGCCCCAGCCACTTGGGGGAGGTGTAGCCGCAGGTCTGGCAGGTGTAGCGCACGCGGACAGGCATCGGGGCTTCCCGGGCTTATATCGGCACGTCCGACAACGAAAACGGGACCCGGGCCTCCGGGTCCCGTGGAGCGTAGCGGCAGCGCGCGCTCACTCCGCCAGGGCGGGCTCGCGCTTCTTCTCGAAGACGATGCGGCCGTCGCGGGCGTCCACGACGATGGTATCCCCCGACTTGAAGCGGCCGCGCAGCAGCTCGTCGGAGAGGGGGTCCTCCACCAGGCGCTGGATGGCCCGCCGCAGCGGCCGGGCGCCGAAGGTGGGGTCGAACCCCTCCCGGGCCAGGAGCTCCTTCGCCTCCTCCGTGATCTCCAGGTCCATGTTCTGGCCGCGCATCTCCCGCCGCACCCGCTGGGCCAGGATGCCGACGATGGCGCGGATCTGCTTGTCGGTGAGCGGCCGGAAGACGATGACCTCGTCCAGGCGGTTGAGGAACTCCGGGCGGAAGGTGCGCCGCAGCTCCTCCATCACATGCTCCTTCATCCGCGTGTAGATCTGCTCCTGGTCCTCCCGGGCGTCGCGGGCCAGGCGGAAGCCGATGCCCACGTCCTTGTCCAGCACCGGGGCGCCCACGTTGCTGGTCATGATGAGCACGCAGTTCTTGAAGTCCACGGTGCGACCCTGGGCGTCGGTGAGGCGGCCGTCGTCCAGGATCTGCAGCAGGACGTTGAAGATCTCGGGGTGCGCCTTCTCGATCTCGTCGAAGAGGACCACGGAGTAGGGGCGGCGGCGCACCGCCTCGGTGAGCTGCCCGCCCTCCTCGTAGCCAACGTAGCCGGGCGGCGCGCCGATCAGCCGGCTGACCGTGTGCCGCTCGCGGTACTCGCTCATGTCCAGCCGGAACAGCGCATCCTCATCGTCGAAGAGGAACTCGGCCAGGGCCTTGGCCAGCTCGGTCTTGCCCA
>JBBIIQ010000040.1:0-12281 GCA_037446405.1 Armatimonadota bacterium
TGGTCAGGCCCGAGGCGTGCGGCGCGCCGGTGAAGGTCAGGACGAGGTGCTCTGCCAGGCCGGCGAGGCGGCGGGGCGGGAGCAGGGGCTCCACCACCGTCTCGTCGAGGCCAAACCAGATGGCGTTGAGGCCGCCATGCAGCGCCGCGTAGTAGTCCTGCTTGCCGGTCGGCGCGTTGATGGACTGCGCTTCCAGGCGGGAGGCGAGGTCGACCAGATCAGGACGCAGCGAGCGGACCGAGGAGACGATGCCTCGGCTCACGGGCCGGTGGCCGCGAGACGGCAGGAAGCCCGGAGGCCGGCCACGCCATCGGGTGCACGCTGCCAGCAGGGCGACTAGCAGCGAAGAGGAGGCGCCCAGCCCCGAGCCCTGTGGCGCCTGGGAGGCGGTGACCACCCGGGTGCGCGCTGGGAGCCCGCAGTAGCGCGCGGTGCGCAGCACCAGGTCCAGCGGTCCGCCTACCGGGAGCGCGGCGGCCGTGGGAGCCTCGACGCCGATCCTCAGGTCCCGCGCGTAGACGGCGACGCCGCCGGCATAGGGCTCCAGGCGCGCGCGGGTGCCGATGGTGATGGCCAGGTTGATGGTCAGGGCGCCGTCCTCGAGCAGGTAGATCGGGTAGATGTCCAGGGTGCCGCCGGCCAGGTCGATGCGCGTGGGCGCGGTGGCCTCGACGATCATGCGAAGATCCGCTCCAGCCTGCGGCGGAAGGCCTGCGTGGCCGAACGGATGCCGCCGGCGTCGGCACCGGTGACGACGACACCGATCATCACCGCCCAGACGGCGGGCAGCGCGAAGTAGCGCTCCAGGTCCTCGGGGCGGATGCGCCGCTGCGTGGGGACGATCAGCCGGCGTCTGCTGGCCTCTCCTGCGCGCACCAGGGCCGCGAAATCCTCCTCCGCAGGAGGGCGACCGTACCCCTCCGGCGGCACCAGGGCTGCCTCCGCCCACTGCCCGGGGAGGTCTCGGAGAAAGGTGAGGGCCTCCGCTGGGTAGTCGTGGGGGACCGCCGGCACCACCGGCACCCCCGCGGCGTACAGGAACAGCGGCAGGTGCGTCAGGTAGGCGTCCAGGAAGGCGAAGCGTCGCAGCAGGGGGAGGTCCCCGGGGGTGACCATCCGTTCCTCACCGGGCACGAGTCCGGTGGGCAGGCCCAGCTCAAGGATGGCATTCAGGCGGTCCATCTCCTCCTGCAGCGAGCCGAAGATCGTCCCCGCGGCGCGGTGGTGGACGTTGACGTGCACCTTGAGGAGGTCCGCCCCTCCGTCGATGGCTGCCTGAGCCAGGTCGCGGTCGTTGCGCGGCAGGCTGACCAGGAGCAGCCCGCGGCGGCTCAAGGGGGCGTCAATCCTGTGCATCGACATGTGTAAACATCCACGGACCGTCGAAGGGAGCACATGTGACAGCGGCGGATGGAGGGCATGGAGGGAAACGCATGGTGCTGCCGTCCTCACATCCCCGGGAGGGGGAAGCGCACGCAGAAGCGGCGGACCTCTTCGCGCAGGCGGGCCAGGGCGGCGTCGGCCCGGACGGCCTCGCGGAACTCCTGCAGCACCCGGGCGCGGGCCTTGCGCTCGGCGGGCATCTGGAACGCCTCGATCCGCTCGGCGACGGCGGCGATCCAGGCCGCGAGCTGTTCCATCTCCGCCTCGCGCATGCCCCGCGTGGTGGCGGCGGGCGTGCCCAGGCGGACCCCGGAAGGATAGAAGGGGGTGCTGGGCTCGCCGGGGATGGTGTTCTTGTTCACGGTGATGCCGACGCGGTCCAGGGCCTCCTGCAGGAACAGCCCGCGCCCCGGGCCGGTCGGGGTCAGGTCGACGAGCAGCATGTGGTTGTCGGTGCCGCCGGTGACCACCGTGAAACCGCGCGCGGCCAGGGCCGCGGCCAGGGCCCTGGCGTTTCGCACCACCTGCGCGCCGTAGGCTTTGAACTCCGGCCGCATGGCCTCCCCCAGGGCCACGGCGATGGCGGCGGTGGTGTGGTCGTGGGGACCGCCCTGCAGGCCGGGGAAGACGGCGCGGTCGATCCTCTCGGCCAGCTCGGGATCCCGGGACAGCCCGCGCTCGGTGACCAGGATCATGGCGCCGCGAGGGCCGCGCAGCGTCTTGTGGGTCGTGGTGGTGATGATGTGCGCGTGGGGCGTGGGGCTCCTGTGCACGCCGGCCACGATCAGGCCGGCGACGTGGGAGATGTCGGCGGCGAAGTAGGCATCCACCTCGTCGGCCACGGCGGCGAACTCCTCGAAGGGGAACTCCCGCGGGTACGCCGTGGCGCCGCACCAGATCAGCCGGGGACGGTGCTCCCGGGCCAGGCGGCGCACCTCCTCCATGTCGATGTAGCCGTCCGGCTTCACGTGGTAGGGGACGCTACGGTAGTAGGTCCCGGTGATGCTGACGCTCCAGCCGTGGGTGAGGTGGCCACCGTCGGGCAGGTTCTGGCCCATGATCACATCCCCCGGCCGGCAGGTGGCGAAGTAGACGGCCAGGTTGGCGGGGCTGCCGGAGTACGGCTGCACGTTGGCGTGGGGAGTGCCGAAGAGGGCTTTCGCCCGCTCCTGTGCCAGGCGCTCGACCTCGTCCACGTGCTCGTTGCCGCCATAGTAGCGCCGTCCGGGATAGCCCTCCGAGTACTTGTTGGTGAAGATGGACCCCATGGCCGCCAGCACGGCGGCGGAGACGTAGTTCTCGGAAGGGATGAGCTCGACGCCTTCGAGCTGGCGGCGTCGCTCCGCCTCCAGGATGGTGTAGACGGCGGGGTCCTGCTCCCTCAGGGCCATGCTTCTCCCTCCTGGCGAGCCAGCAGTGGAGCGCCGCGGGCGCAAGCGCCGGCGAACGGGCTCCGGGCGCCCGCTCCATACTACAACCCGGCGTCCCGGGTGTTCACGCGATTGCGGGGTGCGGGGAGGGCGCGGGGCGGCGCCGCGTATCCGGCGCCGCCCCGGCTGCGTTCTGCAGGTCAGGCGGGTGTGGCTTCCGACTGGCTGCGTCCCCTGAACATCCGACCCGGCCGCCATGGGGTGCCGAGCCAGGCCAGGAGGTAGTAGTCCAGCCCGATGTAGCCGGCGATCTTCCAGGCCAGCAGGAGCAGGATGGCCAGGGTGAAGAGGACGGGGTTCGTGCTGGCCGCCCCGGCCATCATGAAGTTCCAGTTCATCAGGGCGCCGAAGAAGGCGGCAACACCCACGAACGCGCCCAGGACCAGGGCGATGCCCACCAGGAGCTCGCCGTACGTGACCAGCTTGGCGAACCAGGTGTAGCTCTGCGTGTTCAGCAGCCACTGGATGAACTCCCGGTACCAGTCAAAGGCGATCGGCGGCCTGCCGCCCTGGGGAATCGCCACCGCCCGCTCCCAGAAGCCCTTCAGCGCCGCCCCTGTCTGCATCCAGGCGGGGTCCGAGATCTTGTGCAGCGCGGCGGTGATCCACTGATACCCCACCCAGACCCGCACCACGAGCCAGACCCAGGCCATGGTGGTGCTGCTGAAGAGGAACCGGGCCAGCGGTGGGTCCTCGATGACGTGATCCTTAACGACGACCTTTGCCATCGACTGTTCACCTCCTGGCCTCAGCCTAGGGGAGGACTTTAGGCGGGAACATCCGGCGAAAGCCTGATTCGGGCGTCAGACGGATGCGGCATTCTCCCATCGGGCCTCCTCCGGATAGCCCAAAAGGACTCCCGCGCAGACCGGGGACCGGGGAGACGGGCCGGGGCCTGGTGTATGGTAGAGGCAGGAGGTTGCGGATGATGCGGTTCGCGCGCTCCCTGGCCTTCTTCCTGGGGCTTGGCCTGGGGCTGGCCATGGTGGGCATGGGCGTCTACGCCGCCTACGTGGCGCGGCTATGGTTTCGCGCCATGAGGACGTAGGTCGGCGGATCGGCCTTCTACCCGGTAGCCTCGCCTCCCCCGGCCACCTCCTCTGGCGCCTGATCACCACCTGCGGCGTGCGGTTACCTTCGCCGGCGCGGGAAAAGCTGTGGCGCGGGAACGGGAATTCATCGCTTCTTCACGAAGGCTGCACAGGTGATTCACCCCGGGGCCCTACGGTGGCGTTGGAGGTGATGAGAGATGTCTCGACGTTACCTGTTTGCCGGCCTGGGCGTCGTCGCCCTGGCCGCAGCCCTGGCCATCCCCGCGGTGGCCCAGCCTGGGTGGGGTGCCGGATGCTGGGGATCCGGCGCCGCCGCACCCAGCGCGACCGTGCGCGGGTCCGTGACCATCGACACCGCCGTCGACCGGGCGAAAGAGGCGCTGGCCGCGTCCGGGTACACGGACCTGCAGCCCAAGGAGGTGATGGAGTTCTCCAACCACTTCTACGTGCTGGTGGTCGAGAAGAGCACGGGGAAGGGCGCGCTGGAGCTGATCGTCGAACGCAACGGCGTCGTCCGCCCCGAGCCCGGCCCGAACATGATGTGGAACACGAAGTACGGCCACATGGCGGGCGTCGGGTTCGGTCCGGGAATGATGGGGGGCGGCATGATGGGACCGGGCGGTCCCGGGTGGGGCCGCGGGATGATGGGCCCGGGGGGCTCGGGTTGGGGCCCCGGGATGATGGGCCCGGGTGGTCCCGGATACGGGCCGGGCTACGCCCCGGGACAGGTGACGGCACCGCTCACCCGCGAGCGCGCGCGGCAGATCGCCCAGGAGTTCCTCAGCCGCGCCTTTCCGGGAGCCGCGCCGGAGCACGGGACGGAGTTCTACGGCTACTTCACCTTTGACGCGGAGCGCAACGACAAGACCTTCGGCATGCTCAGCGTCAACGCCTACACCGGCCAGGTCTGGTATCACACCTGGCACGGGGTGTTCACTCGGGAGAAGGAACTCTAAAGGAGGACGGTCATGGCCTCGCGGGATCTGACGGTGGTGCTGCTGGTGGTCCTGGGTGTGCTGGTGCTCCTGCCGGTGCTGGGGATGGCCCTGGGCGGGTTCGGGATGATGGGCCCGGGGATGATGGGCCCCGGCATGATGGGCGGCTGGGGATACGGCCGGGGCTTCGGATGGTTCGGCGGCCTCGGGCTGCTGACGCTGTTGCTGCTCGCGGCTGGCGTGGTGCTCATCGTGCTGGCCTTCACCCGGCGCGAGGCCCCCGACGGGGCGCTGGAGATCCTAAAGCAGCGGCTGGCCCGGGGCGAGATCACCCCGGAGCAGTACGCGGAACTGAAGAAGACCCTGCAGTAGCGGGCGCGCAGGACGGCCATGCAGGGCAGGACAGTCCTCCTGGTGGAGGACGAGCCGGCCATCGTGGACGTGGTGCGCCGCTACCTGGAGCGGGACGGGTACCGCGTGGTGGTGGCGTCCGACGGGCAGCGGGCCGTGGACGAGTTCCGGCGTCTGCGGCCCGACCTCGTCCTGCTGGACCTGATGCTCCCCGGGCTGGACGGGTGGGAGGTCTGCCGGCGCATCCGGCAGGAGGGCTCCACCCCCGTGATCATGCTCACGGCGCGCGACGACGAGGCGGACAAGCTGGTGGGCCTGGAGCTGGGCGCCGACGACTACATCACCAAGCCCTTCAGCCCGCGGGAGGTTGTGGCCCGCGTGCGCGCGGTGCTGCGGCGGGCGCGGGGCACGGAGGCGGTGCCGGGCGAGGTGGTGCGGGTGCTGGACCTGGAGATCGACCCCTCCCGGGTGGAGGCTTTCCGCGGCGGGACGCCGCTGCACCTCACCCCCACCGAGTTCCGCCTCCTCCTCACTCTGGCCCGCCACCCCGGACGCGTCTTCACCCGGCTGCAGCTGCTGGACCAGGTGCAGGGCTACGCCTTCGAGGGCTACGAGCGCACCATCGATGCGCACATCAAGAACCTGCGGCAGAAGCTGGAGCCCGACCCCAAGCACCCCCGCTACATCCTCACCGTGCACCGCGTGGGCTATCGCTTCGCCGAGGCCTCCCGTGCGTAGCCTGCGCTGGCGGCTGGTCCTGGCCATGGTGGCGGCGGCCTGGCTCTCCGTGGCCGCGGTGGGGCTGATCAGCACCAGGATGACGGCGCAGCGGGTCGACGCCTACCTGCGGCACGCATCGGGGATGCCGATGCCGGGTATGCGCCAGATGATGGCGCAGATGATGGGTGCCCCCGAACGGCAGTTGCTCGCTGACGTGCGCCGGGCGACCTGGCTGGCGGCGCTCGCCGGCGTGGTGCTGGCCGCGGTGGTGGGCACGCTGACGGCGCGCCGCATCACCGCCCCGCTGCGGCGGCTGGCGGACGCCGCCGGGCGCATCGGCGCGGGCGACCTGACCTCGACGGTGCCGGCAGAAGGCGACGACGAGCTGGGGGAGCTGGCCCGCACCTTCAACGCCATGGCCGCGGACCTGCGCCGCGCCGAGGAGGCGCGCCGCCGGCTGATCGCCGACATCGCCCACGAGCTGGGGACGCCGCTTGCCGTCCTCCAGGCCAACGTGGAGGGGATGCTCGATGGCGTCGTCGAGACGTCACCCGAGCGCCTGGCCTCGCTGCACGCGCAGATCCAGGTGCTCACCCGCCTGGTGCGCGACCTGCGGGACCTCTCCCTGGCGCAGCAGGGGCAGCTCCCGCTGGACCGGCGGGCCATGGATCTGGCAGCCCTCGCCCGTGAGGTCGTCGAGCTCTCCCGGCCGCTGGCCGAGGAGAAGGGGATTGCGCTGACGGTGGAAGGCGCGGGCGCCCTCCCCGTAGTCGCCGACCGCGACCGCATCGCCCAGGTCCTGCAGAACCTGCTGGCGAACGCGTTGCGCTACACCGAGAACGGCGGCCGCGTGACCGTTGCCGCGCGGGCCGGGGTCGCCGAGGGCGCAGTGGAGGTGAGCGATTCCGGTCCCGGCATCCCGGAGGAGGAGCTGCCGTACGTCTTCGAGCGCTTCTACCGGGTGGACCGCTCGCGCACGCGGGCGACGGGGGGCGCGGGGCTGGGCCTGACCATCGTCAAGACCCTGGTCGAGGCCCACGGGGGCCGTGTCTGGGCCCGCAGCCGCCCGGGCGAGGGCAGCACCTTCGGCTTCGCCCTGCCGCTGCAGCCGCTGGACCCTTCGGCGGGCCTGGCGGCGATGGCCCGGCGTGAAGGTGACTGAGCAGATTGGTCAGGATGTGGAACACTCGCCCGCCCTCATGTGCCCCTCAATGGCCTGGCGCGCCCGCTGCTCCGCATCCGCCAGCGCCGCCGCCACAGAGAGCCGGCCCGCCACGGCCTCCAGGATGGCGTCCTGCATAGCGCTGCGGACCTCCTCGACGGCGTACGTCATCAACTCCGGTGCTCCGTGGGCCAGCTGGTCCCGCGCCACCGCCGCCGGAGCAAACCTCTGGGCGTAGCCGCGCAACGGCTCCAGCTCCCAGGCCGATCGGCGCACGGCGAGGTACCCGGAATCCACGCACCACCGGGCCTGCTGCGCCGGCTCGGTCAGCCAGGTGATGAGGACCCCTGCAGCCTGCCGGCGCTCCTCAGGCCCGGCGAGCATGCACAGCTCCCCGCCGGCCACCACGGCCCCGGGCCGTCCGCCGTGGGGGATGAACGCGACGCCCACCGGGAAGGCGGCTCCATCCCGTACGGTCGGCAGGACGCTCGTCGAGTGGATCATCATGGCCGTCCGTTGTTGGTTGAAGTGCAGCGGAACGTCGTACCAGGGCGGAGGCTCCGCAGGCATCACCCGGGCCTGCTGGCTGAGCTCTGCCAGGAACGCCAGCGCGCGGTGAGCCTCGGATGTCGCCAGGTACGCGCGGGTACCATTGGCCTCACAGACCACCCCTCCCTGCTAAGGGCAGGCCGTAGCAGCGGTCGTCCACCCGGGCATTCAACATCACGCCGGGCAGGAAATCCGCCAGGAACGCGGCACCGCCGTTGGCGGTGATCAGGTCATCGAGCGGCACCAGCATCTGTGTTTCCAGCAGCGCGCGCAGCATCCCCGAGTAGGCCACCATCACGTCAACCTGCCCGCCCTCGGCGACGACTGCCGCAACCCGGCGCAGCGTCTCCTCGTAGCCGCCGCAGAAGGCGACGGTCACGTGGATGGCAGGGTGGGCGCGGTGGAAATCCTCGATCAGGGCCCGCAGGGCTGCGGCCAGCGGGCGCGTGGCGTCTACGGGATAGTAGAGGTGCAGATCAGCGTACGGCAGGAGTGGCCTCCTCTCGGGGACGAGGGGCTCCGAGCAGACGGGGCGATCAGGCCGGGCGCAGCGGTTGGTTGCGCAGCGGGCAGAAGGCGGTGAGCCAGAGCTTCTGGTCGCGGGCCCAGTCCGCCCAGGCCTTGTCGCCGACCTGGGCGCGCCGCGCCGCCGACTCGATGCGCAGGTCGTTGCCACCGCTCTGCGCCGCCAGGTTCACCAGCAGGTGGCAGGGAAAGTCGGCGCAGACGCCGCAGTGGGAGACGCCGCGGTCCCTGGCGCAGGCGTAGACCGGGCAGAACTTGCCCAGGTCCACCTCCTCCTGCGTGGCACACTCCGCCGGGAGGACGTCGTACCAGGCGCTGCCCTCCCAGTAGATGCCGCAGATCCCGGCGAAGTCCTGGGGCCGGACTTTCTCCTTCCGTTGCTTTCCCGCGGGAGCCGCCGCCTTCATCGTCCTCACCCCTTTGCGTCCAGCGTAGCACCTCACCGCGACCTGCGTATCGGGCCTTCAGAGTATTCCGGCGGCCATATGCATCACTGTCCTCTCCCGGGCAGTGGATAGCCGGAGAGACGGGCCAGCTCCTCCAGGCTGAGGAAGCCCTCGTAGCGTTTGCCGCCGATGTCCCAGGTGGGGTAGGCGCGGATGCCGGCGGCGGCGCAGGCCTGGGGCTGCGCGGCGACCCCGCGGGGGTCGCATTCGATGTAGGGGAGCGCGCGGGCCGCCCGCCCGAAGACCGCCTTCTGGTCCTGGCAGTGCGGGCACCAGTAGGCGCCGTAGAAGCGCGCTCCGCTGGCCGCCAGGTGCCGGGCCAGCCCCTCGGCATACCCCGCGGCCGCGGGCGCCGGGGCCGAGCGGGCGTAGCCCACAGCCAGGAAGGCGACGACAGCCAGAGCGGCAGCGCCGCTCCACAACCAGGAGGCGGCGACCGCCGGGCGCGCCCGGCGGAAGAGCGCCAGGGCCAGGATCCCCAGAGCGAGGAAAGCGGAGAGGAGGCAGAGGCTGCAGGTGGCGCGCACGGCCAGCTGCTGGATGCCCACGAACACCGCCGAGGCGGCGACGCCCGCCGAGGCCGCAGGGAGCAGCAGCGCCCAGCGGGCCGCATGGCTGAGGCGGCGCAGGGCCAGCGCCAGCAGGAAGCCGTAGAAGAGCAGCCCGAAGACGCTGACGGGGATGCCGAAGAGCGCGCCGAAGCGGCTGGACTGCACGATGTCGCAGCCGGATCCCGCCGGGCAGTACAGCGGCGCGTGCAGCGCCCGGGTGGCCACCAGGTACCCGGAGAGCAGCACGCCCGCCCCGGCCAGCAGCGCCAGCCAGGGGTCGACGACCCGCGGAGCCGCAGCCGCCTTCCCCGTCCCGCGGGCTACCTTGCCGCCCCGTCCTCCAGCAGTTGCTCGACGGCCTCCTCCCACGGTCGCCACGTCACCACCGCCCCCGGGAACTTCCTGACGATGCGGCCGGCGGGGTCGATGAAGAACGTCTCCGGGACGCCCGTCACCCCGTAGGCCCGGTTCACCCTGCCGTCGCGGTCGCGCACGTTGGGATACGTGATCCCGTTCTCCCGGACGAAGCGCCGCGCGTCGGCTTCCAGATCCTGAATATTGACCCCCACGACCACAAGCCCCCTGTCGCGGTAGGTCTTCCAGACCCGCTCCAGGAGTGGGGCCTCCTCCTTGCACGGCCCGCACCAGGACGCCCAGAAGTTCAACACCACCGGCCGGCCGCGCAGTTCCCCCAGGTCCAGCGTGCGCCCTTCCAGGGTGGCCAGGCGGAAGGCCGGGGCAGGGGGACGGGCGCCCCGCGCCAGGGCGGCGGTGATGGAGGCTGACCGTCCCGTGCGCAGCACCGCCAAACCCAGGACAGCCAGCGTCACGACCACCGGGAGAATCCAGGCCAGCCGCAGCAGCAGGGAGCGGAAGCTCATCGCCTCCCATGGTCGGGGGGAGGCGGGGAGGCGTCTATCAGGCTTAAGCCCGATTTTCCCTCGCCCCTCCGGCTTCCGCCCGATGCCGCAAATCGGCTCTTCATCCGATGGGGTGGATCGGGTGGCGCTGGTAGGCTGGCTCCAGGAGGCGATCGATGTCCCGGCCAGCTCAGCCCACCACGACCAAGGTGCGGATCCTCATCGCCGACGACCACGCCGTGGTCCGGGAGGGCATCCGCATGATCCTGGAGGCGCAGCCCGACTTCGAGGTGGTGGGGGAGGCGGAGGACGGGGAAGAGGCGGTCCAGCTGGCCCGCCGGCTGAATCCGGATGTCGTGGTCATGGACATCAGCATGCCCAAGCTCTCCGGGGTGGAGGCGACCCAGGCGATCAAGGAGGCGCTCCCCGGGGTGCAGGTGCTGATCCTGACCATGCACGAGGAGCAGTCCTACCTCTTCCAGTTGCTGCGGCTGGGCGCGGCGGGCTACGTCCTCAAGCGTGCGGCGGCCAGCGACCTGGTGGAGGCGGTGCGCGCCACGGCCCGCGGCGAAACCTTCCTCTATCCGGCGGTGGCCCAGAGCATCGTGCAGGACTACCTGGAGCGCCTGCGCACCGGCGAAGGCAGCGAGCGCTACGGCGGCCTCACCTACCGGGAGCGGGAGATCCTGGTGCTCATCGCCGAGGGGCTGACCAACGCGCAGATCGCCGAGAGGCTGGTCATCAGCGTGAAGACGGTGCAGACGCACCGCGCGCACATCATGAAGAAGCTGGACCTGCACGACCGCAGCCTCCTGGTGCGCTACGCGGTGCGCAAGGGCCTGATCCCCCCCTGACTCCGCGGGCCGCACGGGCGCGCGGGTTGGAGGGCTCAGCGTGGCCCGCCGGCGCGCGGGTTCTTCGGGCGGCCACCTGATGGCGAATCAGCCGGGTGTCGGATGGCGGCGCCGCGGGCGGCGCAGTAGGCTCACGGTGATGTCTCTACCGTTCTCCCGGGGAGAGGCGGTGCCCCGCTGTGCGGCGTCCGCGCCGCTGCGCGTGGTCATCGCCGACGCCTACGCGGCGACGCGCGAGGTCATCAGCCAGGTGCTGGCCGGGGACAGCCGCTTCCTCGTCGTGGGCTCGGTGGGTACCATGGAGGAGGCGGTCCGCCTGATCCTGGAGGCGCAGCCGGACATCCTCCTGGTGGATCCGTGGCTTTCCGGCCCCGCCGGGCTGCCCGCCTGCGTGGCGGCCAAGCAGTTCCGCCCGGGCATGCTGCTGGTGGCCCTGCTGCCGGAGGAGCGGGAGGACTACATCCGCGCCGCCCAGGCCCTGGGCGCCGACGCCTCGCTGCAGAAGCGCCTGATCACCCGGGACCTCATGCCGGTCCTGCGGGAGGTCGTGGGCGCCCGCGGCCGGTGAGCCCGGCGCCGCCCACCGTCCCCGTCGGCACCGCCGTACAACCGAGGTGAGTCCCATGAGCGGATCGGTGAGCGAGAAGATCATCCAGGCGCACCTGGTGGAGGGTGAGCTTACGGCGGGGACGGAGATCGCCCTGCGCGTGGACCAGACGCTGCTGCAGGATGCCACCGGGACCATGGCCGCCCTGGAGTTTGAGGCCATGGGCGTGGAGCGCGTGCGCACCTGGCCCGCGGTGGTGTACGTGGACCACAACATGCTGCAGATCGGCTTCGAGAACGCCGACGACCACCGCTTCCTCCGCACCTTCGCCGCGCGCTACGGGCTGCTCTACAGCCGGCCCGGGAACGGGATCTGCCACCAGGTGCACCTGCAGCGGTTCGCCGTCCCCGGGCGCGTGCTGCTGGGGGCGGACAGCCACACCACCATGGCCGGAGCGCTGGGGATGCTGGCCATCGGCGCGGGCGGCCTGGACGTGGCCCTGGCCATGGCCGGGGAGCCCTACCGGCTGGTCATGCCCGCGGTGGTGCAGGTGCGGCTGACCGGCCGCCTGGGACCGTGGGTTTCGGGGAAGGACGTGATCCTGGAGCTGCTGCGCCGCCTCTCGGTCAAGGGCGGCGTGGGGAAGATCTTCGAGTTCGGCGGGGAGGGCCTGGAGCACCTGGACGTCTACCAGCGCGCGGCCATCGCCAACATGATCGCCGAGCTGGGAGCCACCGCTGCCGTCTTCCCCAGCGACGCCCAGACCTACCGCTTCCTCTGCGCCCAGCGCCGCGAGGGCGACTGGACTCCGCTGGCGCCGGACCTGGACGCCACCTACCCGGAGGTCATCGAGCTGGACCTGGGGGCGCTGGAGCCGCTGGTGGCGCAGCCCTCCAGCCCGGATGCGGTGGTGCCG
>JBBIIQ010000041.1:0-12142 GCA_037446405.1 Armatimonadota bacterium
GCTACGGGCTGGCGGCGGTGAACGAGGCGCTGATGCAGGGGGCGGAGGAGGAGCTCGCGCGGCTGCTGCGGGGGCGGGACCTGCCCATTCTGGTGCCCTTTCCCGCGCCCAGCGCGCAGGTGGAGAGCGGCGAGGACTACATCGCCCGCCTGGTCAAGGAGCACATCGGGTTCTACGTGAAGCTGCGGTAGGAGGAGGACGCACGTGGCCATCGTCGGTGAGATCATCAGGATCGCCGGCCCGGCGGTGATCGCCCGGGGGATGACCGGCGCCCGCATGTACGACATCGTGCGCGTGGGGCGAGAGCGGTTGATCGGCGAGATCATCCGCCTGGACGGCGACACCGCCTTCGTCCAGGTCTACGAGGACACCTCCGGCCTCCACCTGGGGGAACCGGTGGAGTCCACGGGGCTGCCGCTGGCCGTGGAGCTGGGTCCCGGGCTGCTCTTCGGCATCTTCGACGGCATCCAGCGGCCGCTGAAGGACGTGCGCGCGCAGAAGGGGGACTTCATCGAGCGCGGCGCGGTGGCGACGGCCCTGGACCGGGAGAAGCGCTGGCCGTTCCAGCCCACGGTGCAGCCGGGGGAGGAGGTGGGCCCCGGCGACGTCATCGGGGAGGTCCCGGAGTTCGGCCTGGTGCACCGCATCCTCCTGCCGCCTGATGCGACGCCCGGCCGCGTCAGGCAGATCCGCGCCGGCGAGTACCGCGTCGCCGACGTGGTGGGGCGGCTGGACGACGGACGGGAGCTGCGCCTGATGCACACCTGGCCGGTCCGCTTCTCCCGGCCCCTCAGCCGCCGCCTGGAGCCGCGGGAGCCGTTTGTCACCGGCCAGCGCGTGCTGGACGTGCTCTTCCCCGTGGCCATGGGCGGCACGGCGGCGATCCCGGGGCCCTTCGGCTCCGGCAAGACGATTACGCAGCAGACGCTGGCGAAGTGGGGGGACGCCGACGTCATCATCTACGTGGGCTGCGGCGAGCGCGGCAACGAGATGACCCACGTGCTGGACGAGTTCCCCGAGCTGGAGGACCCGCGCACCGGCCGGAAGCTGATGGAGCGCACGATCATCATCGCCAACACCTCCAACATGCCGGTGGCGGCGCGCGAAGCGTCGGTCTACACGGGCATCACCATGGCCGAGTACTGGCGGGACCAGGGGTACAAGGTGGCGCTGATGGCCGACTCCACCAGCCGCTGGGCGGAGGCGATGCGCGAGATCTCCTCCCGTCTGGAGGAGATGCCCGCGGAGGAAGGCTACCCCCCCTACCTCTCCAGCCGCCTGGCCGCCTTCTACGAGCGGGCGGGACGGGGCATCTGCCAGGGGCGGCCGGAGCGGCGCGGCTCCATCACCGTCATCGGCGCGGTCTCTCCGCCGGGAGGCGACCTCTCCGAGCCGGTGACCCAGGCCACGCTGCGCATCACCGGGACCTTCTGGTCGCTGGACGCCAGCCTGGCACACCGGCGGCACTTCCCGGCGATCCACTGGCTGCGCTCCTACAGCCTCTATACGGCCCTGTTCTCCCGCTGGTACCGGGAGCACCTGCCGGAGGACTACGAGGAGCTGCGCGACCGCGCCCTGGCGCTGCTGCAGCAGGAGGCCGAGCTGCAGGAGATCGTGCAGTTGGTCGGCCCCGACGCCCTGCAGGACGACCAGCGGCTGGTCATCGAGGCGGGGAAGATGCTGCGCGAGGACTTCCTGCAGCAGTCCGCCTTCAGCGACGATGCCTTCTCCCCCTTCCTCAAGTCGTATGGGATCCTCAAGGCCATCATGAGCTTCTACGACCAGGGGGCGGCGGCGTTGAGGCGCGGCATGCTCATGGACGACATCCTTAACCTGCCGGCGGTGGAGCAGATCGCCCGGTTGAAGGACGTGCCCAAGGAGCAGTTCGAGACGCACATCGCCGACTTTCTGCGGCAGCTGCCGCAGGCGTTCGGGGCTCAGCCCGCGGCGGCGGGCTCCTGAGGGCGGGGAGGGGCTTCCGTGGAACTGGCCACCAAGCGCTACCGCTCCATCTCCTACATCTCCGGGCCGCTGCTCTTCGTGGAGGGGGCGCGGGACCTCTCCTACGGCGCCATCGTCAACATCCACCTGCCGGAGGGCGCCGTGCGCACCGGCCAGGTGATCGAGATCTCCATGCGCCACGCCGTCATCCAGGTCTTCGAGGAGACCACGGGCCTGGACGTGGCCGGCACCGCGGTCAGCCTGCGCGAGGACGTGGCTCGGTTCGGGGTCAGCCGGGAGATCATCGGGCGGCGCTTCAACGGTCGCGGCGAGCCCATCGACGGGCTGCCGCCCATCATCCCGGAGAAGCGCCTGCCCATCATCGGCGCGCCCATCAACCCGGTGGCCCGGGAGCGGCCGCAGGAGTTCATCCAGACCGGTATCTCCAGCATCGACGGGTTGAACACCCTGGTCCGCGGCCAGAAGCTGCCCCTGTTCTCCGGCGCCGGCCTGCCGCACAACGAGGTGGCGGCGCAGATCGCCCGGCAGGCCAAGGTCCTGGGGGAGGAGGAGGCCTTCGCCGTGGTCTTCGCCGCCATGGGGATCACGCAGCGGGAGGCGGCCTTCTTCATCGAGCAGTTCGAGTCCACCGGGGCCCTGGCCCGCAGCGTGGTCTTCCTCAACCTGGCCGACGACCCGGCCATCGAGCGGCTGATGACGCCGCGCCTGGCCCTCACCGCCGCGGAGTACCTGGCCTTCGATCTGGAGATGCAGGTGCTGGTCATCCTCACGGACATGACCAACTACTGCCTGGATGCCGGCACAGAGGTCATCCTCAGTGACGGCAGGATTGTTCCCATCCAGGATCTGGTTGAACGGCCCGACGGTGCTGCTGTGGTCTCCTACCACAAGGGCAGCCTCACCAGCGGAAGGGTCGCCGGCGTCTTCCGGCCCCGGGCGGCGCGGTTGATCAGGATTCGGACGCATTCTGGAGCCGAGCTGCGGGTCACGCCCGACCATAAGATCCTAGTGGACACGGATTGCGGTCCTCAGATGGTCCCCGCGGCGGCGCTCCGCGTCGGCGACGAGGTCTACGCGGCACGGAAGATCCCTGTTGCCGAACCGTGGCGTCCTACCGTGCTGGACCTGCTGGCGCACGGCGGCTGTGGCGATTCGCTCTACGTGCACATGCGCAACGGAGTGGTCACCGACGCCCTTCGCCAGAAGTTTGGCAGCGTGGCGCGGGCCGCCGCCATCCTCAACCTGCCCTATGGCCGGCTCACGGCGGGGCGAGGGAAGCAGTGCTACACCGTCAGCAACCTGCAGGCCATTGCCGAGGCGCTGGGGACGGATGTCGCCTCGTTCATGCCTGAAGTTGACCGGATCACGGCCGGGAGACGCATGAGCCTGCAGGTGACCCCGGATGCCGTGAACGAGGATCTCCTCTACGTGCTCGGACTCGTCGCTTCCGACGGCACCGTCTATGAGCATCCCGGGCAGGGCGTCTACTACGTTTCCTTTACCAACGGCAACCGTGGCGTGATTGACACCTTTATCCAGACGCTCCGCGGGGTGTTTCCCGGGGTCCGCGTGCAGGTCCACGCGAATCAGGGCGGTGTCTGGATGGCGCGGGTCAACAGCCGCCTCCTCGTCCAGATCGCCAAAGGTCTGGGCGTAGGGGGGGACCTCAGACCCATCTTTCGGATGGAAGAGCGTCTTATCGCCGCGTTCCTGCGGGGGTATTTCGATGGTGACGGGTCGTGCGTCGGAAAGTCGGGAGACCAGGGGTTCCGTATTCAGATCACGACCGGAGACCGTGCCCGGGCTTCCCGTCTGCAGCAGCTCCTCCGTCGCCTGGGTATCGTCTCTACCGTGCGAACGCGAGGAAGCGGCTTCACCGGCGGCCCGGTATATGACGTCGTGGTAGAAGGAAGGCCCTTCCTGAAGGCTTTCGCCGAGACCATCGGATCGAGGCACCCGAAGAAGATCGCCAGGCTGGCTGCGCTCAGCAGGCGCTACGAGGCCGGCGGCGAAGTCGCCAACGGCTACGACCTGGCCCCACGGGCCTGTGGCCCGCTGCTCCGTTGTCTGCGAGCGCGCTACGGGCTCCGGGGCACAGACCTCGGAGCCTCGAGCACAGTCTCTCAGGTGGAGAGCGGGTCGAGACGCGCCTCCCGGTCGGCGGTCCGGAGGTGGGCCGAGGTCATTAGCCGGCATGCTGACCCCGGCGATCCAGACCTGGCGCGCCTTCGGGACCTCGTCACCGAGGACACCGTGCTCGATAAGATCATCGCCATCGACGACTGCGCGCCACAGGACGGGTACGTCTACGATATCACCGTGGAACCCACTCACAACTTCCTGGTAGAGAACGGCCTGATCGTCTCCAACTGCGAGTCGCTGCGCGAGATCGGCGCCGCCCGCGAGGAGATCCCCGGCCGCCGCGGCTACCCCGGCTACATGTACACCGACCTGGCCACCATCTACGAGCGCGCCGGGCGCATCCTGGGGCGGAAGGGGTCCATCACCCAGATCCCCATCCTCACCATGCCCGACTACGACATCACCCACCCCATCGCCGACCTCACCGGCTACATCACCGAGGGGCAGATCGTCCTCTCCCTGGAGCTGCACCGCAAGGGCATCTACCCGCCCATCAACCCGCTGCCCAGCCTCTCCCGGCTGATGAACGACGGCATCGGCGAGGGGCGGACCCGCGCCGACCACGCCAACGTCAAGGACCAGCTCTTCGCCTCCTACGCCAACGGCGTGGACCTGCGCCGCCTGGTGGCCATCATCGGCGAGGAGGCCCTCACCCCGCGCGACCGGCTCTATCTGCAGTTCGCCGACCGCTTCGAGCGGGAGTTCCTCAACCAGGGGCAGACGGAGCGCTCCATCGAGGAGACCCTGACGCTGGGGTGGAAGCTGCTCTCCATGTTCCCCAAGGGGGAGCTGAAGCGGATCAAGGAGGACCACGTGGACAAGTACTACGGCGCCCTGGTGGAGGAGCTCTGGGAGGAGAAGAAGCTGCGGTAACGCTCCCGCCCGCGACCCATGCCTGAGGCCATCAGCCCCACGCGGATGAACCTCCTGCAGCGGCGGAACACGCTGCGCGTGGCCGTGCAGGGGGTCGATCTGCTGAAGCGCAAGCGGGACGCGCTGGTGGCCGACTTCTTCAAGATCGTGCGCGAGGCCCTGGGCGCCCGCGAGCGGCTCACGGCGGCGGCGCGGGAGGCGTACGTCCTGCTGGCTCTGGCCAAGGCGGTGGAGGGGCGGGAGGCCCTGGAGGCGGCGGCCATGGCCGACCGGCGGGAGGTGCTGGTGGACATCGAGGTGCGCAACGTCTGGGGGACCAAGATCCCGGAGGTCAGCGTGCGCGACGTGCGCCGGCCGCTGCTGGCGCGCGGGGTGAACCCCGCCGCCACCAGCGCCCGCACCATCGAGAGCGCCGCCCAGTTCGAGGAGCTGCTGGCGGCCATCCTCCAGGTGGCGGCCACGGAGATCAAGCTGAAGAAGCTGGGCGAGGAGATCAAGAAGACCACCCGGCGGGTCAACGCCCTGGAGCAGGTGGTCATCCCGCGCATCCGCGGCGAGATCCGCTACATCGCCGCGGTGCTGGAGCAGCGCGCCCGCGAGGACGTCTTCCGGCTGAAGCGGATCAAGAAGAAGCTGGAGGCCAGGGAGCGCCGGGGCGCGCCGCTGAGCGTCCCCGCCCGCGCCGGCGGCCCGTAGCAGCCGTGGAGACGCGGCCCGTGGTGCGCCCCCGCCTCTCCTGGTGGCAAGCCGGCCTGACCATGGCCCTGGCGGCGGGGGGGTTCTTCGCCGGCACCCAGATCCGCAACGAGCTGGAGATCCGCCAGCAGCTGAAGATCCCCTCCACCCGGCTGAACGAGGTGGCCATCCAGCTGCGCAAGCAGGAGAGCCGTCGCGCCGCGCTGGAGGCGGCGGTGGAGGAGCTGCGCCGCCAGGTGGCCGCGCTGGAGCGGGAGGCCGCCGAACGGCAGATTGCCGCCGCCCGGATGAACCGGCGGGTGAGCGAGCTGCGGGCTCTGGCCGGGCTGACCGCCCTGGAGGGCCCCGGCGTCGTGGTGGAGATGCGGGACAGCCCGCGGCCCATCCAGCCGGGCGACGATCCCAACAAGACCATCCTGCACTACACGGACATCCATGCGGTGATCAACGACCTGTGGGCGGCGGGGGCGGAGGCTGTGGCGGTGAACGGGGAACGGCTCATCAGCCGCACGGGGATCAACTGCGTGGGGACCACGATCCTGTGCAACACCAAGCGAATCGCCCCCCCGTACACCGTGGCGGCCATCGGCGACCCCGCCCGCCTGCTGGCGCAGCTGGAGCGGCCGGGGGGCCCGGTGGAGGTCCTGCGGGCGTTTGGCTTCCCGCTGCGTCTGCAGCGGCTGGAGCGGGTGAGCGTGCCGGCCTACCGGGGGACGACGCAGTTCGTCATCGCCCGCCCGGCGGGCGAAGAAGCGCCGTAGGAGCGCCGGCGTGTGGCTGCCGCTGATCGGCCTGCTCCTGGGGGTGCTGCTCGGGCTGCTCAGTCCGGTGCAGATCCCGCTGGGCTATGTCAAGTACACGGCCATCGCCATCCTGGCGGCCATCGACACCATCCTGGGCGGGGTGCGGGCGCAGCTGGAGGCGCGGTTCGACCTGGCCATCTTCCTCTCCGGCTTCATCGTCAACGCCGGGTTCGCCGCGCTGCTGGCCGGGTTGGGGGACCTGCTGGGGCTGGACCTCTACCTGGGCGCGGTGATCGCCTTCAGCATCCGCATCTTCGACAACGCCGGCTTCATCCGCCGCGACCTGCTGGACGTCTACCTGCGCCGCGCGAAGCGCGCCCGCGACGCCCCGCCCTAGGCGTATGTCCAGGACATGTGGCTGACCAAGGGACGGGGTCCTCAAGAATCGCTTGCGATTCTTGCGGTGCCCTGGCCAGGCCGGTGAGGAGCCAGGTGGGAGGTGCACCATGGTGCGGGTAGGAATCAACGGGTTCGGTCGGATCGGGCGACAGTCCCTGCGGGCGATTCACGAACGCGGGGAGGGGAAGGTGCAGGTAGTGGCCATCAACGATATCGCCGACCTGGCCACCAATGCCCACCTCTTCCGCTACGACTCCAACTACGGCCGCTATCCAGGCACAGTGGAAGCCCGCGATGGGGAGCTGGTGGTCGACGGCCAGTCGATTCAGGTCTTCCAGGAGCGCGAGCCGGCCGCCATCCCCTGGGGGCAGGCGGGCGTGGAGCTGGTGATCGAGTCCACCGGCCGCTTCACCCAGGCGGAGAAGGCCCGCGGTCACCTGCAGGGTGGGGCGCGGAAGGTGGTGATCACCGCCCCCGGGAAGGGCGAGGACATCACCGTGAACATGGGGGTGAACCACGAGCTCTACGACCCGCGCAAACACACCGTCATCAGCAACGGCTCCTGCACCACCAACGCGCTGGCCGTCACGGCGAAGGTCCTCTCCCGGGAGTTCGGCATCCGCCGCGGCTTCATGACCACCGTGCACTCCTACACCAACACGCAGCGCATCCTGGACGTGGTCGGGGAGAACCTGCGCGAGGCCCGCGCCGCCGCGCTCAACATCATCCCGGCAACCACCGGGGCGGCCAAGGCCATCTTCTTGGTGCTGCCCGAGCTGCAGGGGAAGATGCACGGCATCGCCATGCGCGTCCCCCCCCCCACGGTGTCCATCGTCGACCTGGTGTGCGAGCTGGAGAAGGAGGTCAGCGCCGCGGACGTCAACGCCGCTTTTCAGCGCTATGCCGCGGAGGAGATGCGGGGCATCCTCGGCTATACCGAGGAGGAGCTGGTTTCCATGGACTTCAAGGGGAGCCCCTACTCAGGGATCGTGGACGGGCCGCTGACCACCGTCCTTGGCCACACCTTCGTCAAGACTTTTACCTGGTACGATAATGAATGGGGGTATGCCTGCCGCGTCGCCGACCTGGTGAGGTACATGGCCGAGCGCGGCCTGTAGGCCCCGAAGGCACGGGAGGGCACAGGGGGTGCGGGACCCGACCCCACCCCCTGTGCCGTGCGAGGAGGCGGTATGCCCAAGAAGACCGTGCGCGATGTGGACGTGGCAGGACGGCGCGTGCTCGTCCGCGTGGACTTCAACGTCCCGCTGGAGGAGGGGCATATTACCGACGACCGCCGCATCCGCGAGGCCCTGCCCACCATCACCTACCTGGTGGAGCGCGGCGCCCGGGTCATCCTCTGCTCCCACCTGGGGCGGCCCAAGGGGCGGGTGGTGGACAGCCTGCGTCTCGATCCGGTGGCGGCGCGCTTGGGAGAGCTGCTGGGCCGCCCGGTGCGCCAGGCCCATGAGGTGGTGGGGCCGGAGGTGGAGGCGGCCGTGGCCTCCATGCGCCCTGGGGAGGTCCTGCTGCTGGAGAACCTCCGCTTCCACCCCGGGGAGGAGGCCAACGACCCCGCCTTTGCCCGGCAGCTGGCGGCGCTGGCCGACCTCTACGTCAACGACGCCTTCGGCACCGCCCACCGGGCGCACGCCTCCACCGTGGGGGTGGCGCAGCACCTGCCGGCGATGGCGGGGTTCCTCATGGAGAAGGAGCTGCACCACCTGGGCGCCATCCTGGACCATCCCGCGCGTCCCTTCGTCGCCATCCTCGGCGGGAAGAAGGTGGAGGACAAGATCCCCGTGATCCGCCACCTCCTGGGCAAGGCCGACGCCCTCCTGCTGGGCGGGGCGATGAGCTACACCTTCCTGCGGGCGCGGGGGCTGCAGGTGGGCAGGTCGCTGGTGGAGACGGAGCTGGTGGAGCTGGCCGGCGAGCTGATGGCGCAGGCGGCCCGGCGGGAGGTGACCTTCGCCCTGCCGGTGGATGTGGTCGTCGCCACCTCGCCTGAAGGCGGGCCCACCCGCGTGGTGCCCGTGGAAGCCATTCCCCCGGAGTGGATGGGCGTGGACATCGGCCCGCGCACTCGGGAGCAGTTCGCCGACCTCATCAGGCGTGCCGGCACCATCTTCTGGAACGGCCCCATGGGCATCTTCGAGGTGGAGGCCTTCGCCGAGGGCACGCGGGCTGTGGCCCGGGCGCTGGCCGGGTCGTCAGCGGTGACGGTGGTGGGCGGAGGGGACACCGCCGCGGCCGTGGAGGCGGCCGGTGTGGCCGGGCGCATCACCCACCTCTCCACCGGCGGCGGCGCCTCTCTGGAATTCATGGAAGGGAAGGTCCTGCCCGGGGTGGCCGTGCTGGAGGAACGCTAGTGGCGCGCGTGCCGCTGGCTGCCGGCAACTGGAAGATGCACAGGACGGCGCGGGAGGGCGTCGAGGCCGTCACGGCGCTGAAGCCCCTGGTGGCCGACCTCAAGGACGTGGATATCGTCGTCTGCCCGCCTTTCACCGCGCTGGCCGACGTGGGCCGCGCCCTGGCCGGCAGCAACATCGAGCTGGGGGCCCAGGACATGCACTGGGAGGCGCAGGGTGCCTACACCGGGGAGGTCTCCGGGCCGATGCTCTGGGACCTGGGGTGCACCTACGTCATCGTGGGGCACTCGGAGCGGCGCCGCCACTTCGGGGAGACCGACGAGGAGGCAGGACGCAAGGCCGCCGCCGCCTTCGCCCACGAGCTGCTGCCGATCCTCTGCGTCGGCGAGACCCTGGAGGAGCGCGACGCCGGGCGCACGGAGGAGGTGGTGGCGCGGCAGGTGCGCCTGGGTACTGCCGGGCTGGACCCGGCCGTGGGCGACCGCCTGGTGGTGGCGTATGAGCCCGTCTGGGCCATCGGCACGGGGCGGGCCGCCACCGGGGAAGAGGCCAACCGGGTGAGTGCCCTGATCCGGGCATGGCTGGCGGAGCGCTTCGGTGAGGCGGCGCACCAGGCCCGCATCCTGTACGGCGGCAGCGTCACCCCGGAGAACATCACCGAGTTCGTCACCCAGCCGGAGATCGACGGGGCCCTGGTGGGAGGCGCCAGCCTGGACCCGCAGGCCTTCGCCGCCATCGTCCGGGCGGTGGCGGCGGGCAGGCAGGCGTAGTAGACTAGGCGGTGCGAGCTGAGGGAGGGTCCCGTGTTCGAGATCATGCTGATCGTGCACCTGGTCCTGGCGATGGCGGTCATCGGGATCGTCGTCCTGCAGGGGCCGAAGGGGGAAGGCCTGGGGGCCATCGGCGGCAGCGCCCGCCTCTTTCACGGTCCGCGACCGCGGGAGACGCTGATGCTGCGCCTCACCACCGCGGTGTCTATCCTGTTCGTCTTCAGCGCCACCTATCTGGTCCTCAGCCGCTGACGTTTCTCCGGGGTGGGCGGCTGCCCGGGCCGTCGGGGCCGCGACTGTCCGCCCGCCGTCGGCGGCCGCCCGCCTGGCGATTGCCCGACCGTCGGGGGGCCGGCTATAATCGCAGGTGCCCTCATCCCGTGCCGGGATGGCGGAACTTGGCAGACGCGCACGCTTGAGGGGCGTGTGGGGTCACCCATGGGGGTTCAAATCCCCCTCCCGGCACCAGTCGTTTCAACAAGCCTGACCGCCCAAGCCACGTCCGCGCTGATCTCTTGCCACCAGGCCCCCGTCCGCCGGCGTGAGCACCACGTCACCTACCGAAGGTGGGGTGCCCGAGGTGGAGGTCGCTGAGGTCGAGGTCGTGCTGCCGTGACCCGGCTACCCGTGTGCTCGGACGAGGAGGCCATCCGCGCCTTCGAACGAGCTGGATGGTGGCACGCCCGGCAGCGCGGCAATCATGTCAGGTGGCAGGACGGGAATGGGCTCGGCCGATCCTAATCCACATCAGGCTGACGGGTGGGAGTGAAAAGACGGTGGAAGATCCTTTCCACACTATGGTTGCCTTCGAGGACGCGCTGGCCCGCGCTTGCCTGGGAAAGTCCTGCTTGACCCAATCCTCTGCTTAAGTTTGAAATGGTACCCCAACATCTTCTCCAGGTAATCGTCAGATGCCTTGGTCCTGTCATTGTAGGAAATGACCTCCTTGCCGATCACCAGGGCGGCATACGCTAGTTTCGCATCCTCGGATCCCCTCATTTCCTCCTGGTAGTCAGGATTCAGGGTATTACACTGGACGACCCCACCAACAAAGCGGCTGTGACGATTCGGCCCGTCCTCAAAAGGCCTCTCCTCGTAGTTGATCCTCAGGCTACCCGGATCAGGTCGGTCACCAGGCGCCTTTGAACGTTCGCCACTCCTTCGCCCAACCAAAACCGTGTGTTCAATCGCAGCACTCTGGTGGGCCTTCGCGAGTCCACCAGGCCACTCCAGGTCCCTGAACCCTTCCAAGTCTAGGATCTCCCTCGCGAGCTGGATCGCTCTTCTTTGAATCTCCGAAAGCGCTTTCTCCCGCTCTGCCTGCCTCAGCTCTTCTATTTCAGCCTCAATCTGCGGGCGATGCCGATCGAGAAGCTCCAGGAACAGGACCCAGTCCCTATCCTCGCTAAATCCCGTCCTCGCGGGCAACGGACTCAGGAAATCTGCGTCGATGAACCCTCTGACATTTCCCTCGCTGTACACGCTCTCTTCAATGCCGTATGCCGAAAGCCGTCTAAGGTCCTCGACGACGACAACCCCCATGTGTCTTATGGCGACGATACCCTTGCCAGATGGGTCAAAATGAAGATCCAGAGTGACCTTCTTCTCCGGTTGGCCAGGCAAACTTAGATTCTCCAAACCCACTCCTAGCCTGGGTAGCTCAATCTTCATGGGCTTGACTTGATGGAGCGTCCCGCCGCTCCTGATGTCGATGCGGAGCCACCCTTTCCTGAGATACCCGTCGAACTTCTCGGAGAGAAAACTGGATAGTCTTTCGGCAGCGAGGGGCCCCCTAGGCTTCGTTGGATCGAACTTTAGGTCCGAAATCACAATTTTCATTCCGGGGGCCTCAAGCGCATCGCGCCTTGGGGCCCGATCGAATTCCGCCTCCTCAGCCCCTTCCCTTAGCACGACACGAATCGTCGCGCAGTCCTTCGACTTCCTCGACAAGAATGCGCACTTCTTGCCGATCTGTTGAAAGCTAAAGATGCCGATCCCGAGTTGGCCGATCTGGGGGACGCCGAGGGTCTTCTTGGCGGAGTCAGCCACCCTTTGCAAGGCGGTCTCAAATTCCTTCCGATCCATTCCATACGGATATTCAACAACTACCCGATCCTTCTCGATGGTCAGAACAACGTGACAGACCTCACGTGAAGTCCCGGAAGCCTGAGCTTTCAAGTGTTCGTCG
>JBBIIQ010000042.1:0-11949 GCA_037446405.1 Armatimonadota bacterium
AGGAAGCCGCTCCTCACCCACTCCCACATCACCATCCCCACAGCCGTGGGATGGCTGACGAAATCCGCGGACAGCCACCCCTGGCGGACCCCAACCTCCCACCCGATCAGGATCCCGGCCAGCAGCGCGGCCTGCGCGGTACGCGCGGTGGCGGCCGAAGGACCGTCTGCCTTGATCACGGACACCCCCCGCTCAGGATCGCCCGCCGGACGAAGGTATCGTCAACGAGGCGGTCCACCGGAACGGCAAACGCGGGAATCAGCAATCCGTCCCGCTTGAGGAAGGAGATTACCGTATTCACTGCGTCCGGAAGGACACGGCCGTCCGCGGAGAGGCCGCCGAGGTTGGCGCGGATCACCGCTGGCGACCAATCGAGACCGGCCGGCAGATTACGGGCGATCTCCTCCGGACGAGTGCGCCGACCCCGCAGCCAGCGCAGGGTGCAGACGAAGCTGCCCACAACCTGCTGCACCGTCTCTGGGTCCCGCGCTATGACATCGGGCCGGGTCAGGAGGCCACTGCTGATGTGGGCCGCACCGTACAACCGCACTGTGCCCTCCAGCGTGCGCACGTCGTAGAGGAGACGCGCAGATCCTCCGTCGATGAGGGTCGTGATCAGCGGGTCGAGGTAGACCATGGCATCGACGGCTTTGCGCTGCCAGGCGGCCAGCGCTGTCGGCGGCCCGCCCACGGGCACGTACTGGACCGTGTCAGGATCCACCTGGTGGGCAGCGAGAATGTGCCGGGCCTGCATATGTGTTGCCGAGCCCAGGCTGGTGATGCCCATCCGGCGCCCGCGCAGCTGGGCGGGCGATGTGACGTCGCGCAGATCCGCCTGCACGATCATCGCCATAGTCTGCGCGTTGAAGAAGGTAAGGAGGAACTTCAGGTCCTTGCCCGCTTCGTGGGCCTTGATCACATGCGTCAGCGTCACCGTGGCGAAGTCGACATCCCCACCGATCAAGGCCGTCGCGGCCTCACTCCCCCCGCGGAAGTCGACAACAGTGACCTTGACATTTCGCCTACGTTCGATCTCCGCAAACTGACCAAGGCCTTTCGCCATGTACAGCGGGAGGTAGCCGACGACATTCGGCGGCCCTACGGCGATCCGGACCTCCCGCACCCCGGCCCCAGTGGCGCCCGGCAAGGCAGCGCCCAGGACCAGCGCCAGGATTGCCACGACACCGAGCGTCCACTTCATGACATCTCCCCCTTTCCGACCGCGCCCTATCCCGCCCCCAGGCTGCGCCCGCCGCAGACGTAGAGGGTCTGCCCCGTGATGTAGGACGACTCGTCTGCGGCGAAGAAGGCCACCGCCTGGGCCACGTCCGCCGGCGTGCCGATTCGCCCCACCGGCACGGTCTTGAGCAGCCGCTCCTGGATCTCGTCCTTCAGGCCGCGGAACAGCGGCGTGTCGATCAGCGCCGGGGCGATGGCGTTGACGGTGATGCCGAACTTGGCCAGCTCCAGGGCCAGGGTGCGGGTCAGGCTGATCACGCCGCCTTTGGCCGCGGCGTAGTTGACCTGCCCCGGATTGCCCAGCCAGGCACGCGAGGAGATGTTGACGATCCGCCCGTGCCGCTGCTCCATCATCAGCGGCACGGCGGCGCGGCAGCACAGAAACTGGGACTTGAGGTTCACCCGCAGCACCTCGTCCCAGTCTTCCTCCGCCATCTTGGTCAGGTACGTGTCGCGGGCGATGCCCACGTTGTTCACCAGGATGTCCACCCGGCCAAACGCCTCCTGCGTGCGAGCCACCAGCTCCCTGGCCCCGCCGTCCTGACTGACGTCGGCCACGACCCCCAGGGCCTCCCCGCCTGCCTCCCGCAGGACGCCCACCACGCGCTCCACCTTCTCTGCGACGATGTCGTTGACGACGACCCTCGCCCCATCGTCACTCAGGCGGCGGGCGATCCCCTCGCCGATCCCCTGCCCCGACCCGGTGACGATGGCCACCCGACCGGCAACTCCCATCGTGACCCCTCCTCAGGAAGACCCCACTCCCTACCGTCCGACGAACTGCGGCTCGCGCTTTTCCAGGAAGGCGGCGATGCCTTCCTTGCGGTCCTCGCTGGTGCGCAGGGCGGTGAACCGCTCCCGCTCGAACGCCAGCCCTTCAGCCAGCGGCACGTCCATGGCCCGGTTCACCGCCGCCTTGATGGCCTGGAGGGACAGCGGCGCCCGCTGGCCGATGGTGCGGGCCAGCTCCAGGGTCACGTCCATCAGCTCCGTCCGCGGCACCACCCGGTTGACCAGCCCCAGGCGCAGGGCGGTCTCGGCATCGACGTGCTCCGCCAGGAACATCAGCTCCTTGGCCCGCGCCGGCCCCACCAGCCGCGGCAGCCGCTGCGTCCCGCCGGCCCCCGGCATGCTGCCCACCTTGGCCTCGGGAAACCCGAAGCGGGCCTCGGCGGCGGCGATCCGCAGGTCCGCGGTCAGCGCCAGCTCCAGCCCGCCGCCCAGGCAGTACCCGTTGATGGCGGCGATCACCGGCCGCGGCAGGCGCTCCATGTGCCCGAAGACCTGCTCCACCCGCTGGGCAAAGGGGTCCCCCACCTCCTCGGCGGCGAACTCCTGCTGCCGGGCCTTCAGGTCGGCCCCCACGCAGAAGGCCTTCTCGCCGCTGCCGGTGAGGACGACCGCGCGGATCTCCGGGTCCTGCTCGATGCGCGCCAGGTGCGCCTCCAGGAGGTCCAGTAGCTGCGGCGTCATGGCGTTGAGTGCCTCCGGCCGGTTCAGCGTCAGGATCGCCACCCGTCCGCGTTGCTCCCAGAGCACAGGCTCCGTCACCGGAACTCACCTCCCCGCGACATGCCACACAGCCGCCTCACGTGGCCTCCGCCGCAGCCGCCGTGGCGGCGTGCACGGCGACTACCCCCTCTGCCGCCAGTCGGTCGATCTCCCCCGGGGAGAAGCCGGCCGTGCGCAGGACCTCCACGGTGTGCTCCCCGGGCAGCGGAGGCGGCAGGCGCAGCGTGCCGGGGGTCTGCTGCAGACGGTGCGGGATCCCCGGGACGCGCGCGCTGCCCAGGGCGGGATGCGAGAACTCCAGGATCATCTCGCTGGCCGCCACCTGCGGATGGGCCACCAGCTCCGGATAGGTCAGCAACGGCCCGCAGAGGATGTCCGCCGCCTCCAGCCGCTCCAGCCACTCCGCCGTCGACCGCTGCCGGAAGATCTCGGCGAGGGTACGGTGCAGTTCTGCGCGGTGCCGCACCCGGTCGGCGTTGCTGGCGAAGCGGGGATCCGTAGCCAGCTCCGGTTGCGCCAGCACCTCACACAGCCGCCACCAGCGCTGCGGAGAGTAGGCGGCGACCATGATGTGGCCGTCACGCGTGGGAAAGGCTTCGTTGGGGGCCGCGTAGGGGGCGGCCGACCCCAGGCGCGCCGGCGGTTCGCCCGAGGCCAGGTACATGGAAAGCGGCACGGCCTGGAAGGCCAGCAGCGCGTCCAGGAGAGAGACCTCCACGCGCTGCCCCCGGCCGGTGCGGGCGCGCGCCAGCAGGGCCGCCAGGATCGCTTCCGCCGCCAGGTGGCCGCCCACCATGTCCGCCGCGGGGACGCCCACCTTGGTCGGCGGACCATCTGCGGGCCCCGTGACGCTCATCAACCCGCTGGCCGCCTGCACGATCCCATCCACGCCCGGCTTGTCCCGCCAGGGGCCGCGGTCGCCGAAGGCGGTGATGGCGCAGTAGATCAGGCGGGGGGCACGCGCGCTGAGGGCGTCGTGGTCGATACCCAGCCGCGTGGTCACCCCGGGGCGGAAGCTCTCCACGAAGACGTCGGCGGTGGCTGCCAGGCGGCAGACCACCTCCGCCGCGCCGGGACGCTTCAGGTCCACCACGATGCTGCGCTTGTTGCGGTTCATCCCCAGGAAAGCGGCTGCGACCCCGCCGACAAAGGGCGGACCCAGCGTGCGCCCCCACTCCCCGCCCGGCGGCTCCACCTTCACCACGTCGGCACCCAGGTCGCCCAGCACCATGGTGCAGATGGGACCTGCGGCTCCCTGCGAGAGGTCGAGCACCCGGATGCCCTGCAGCGCCCCGCCCGTCATCAGCGCACCCTTGCCGCCACCGGTACGCCCTGCCGGCCTCCCAGCGCCGCCACCGCCAGGTCGGCGAACTGGTCGGCCACCTCCTCCGGCGTGTTGGGGCCGTCGGGACGGTACCAGCGGGCCATCCAGTTGCACATGCCGAGGATGGCGAACCCGGCCAGGCGGACGTCCACCGGGTCGAACTCCCCCCGCGCCGCGCCGTCCTCGATGATGCGGCGGAAGCACCCCTCGTACGCATCCCGCTGGGCGATGTAGGCCTCGCGGTGCTGCGGCGCCAGGGCGCGACCTTCCTCCACAAAGCAGGCCACGTTGTCCAGATCCTCCACCAGGCTGGTGACGTGATGGCGCACGGCCAGGCGCAGCCGTTCTGTGGCCGGAAGGTCGGCGGCGGCGATCTCCCGCAGCCCGGCCAGGGCCATCTCCACCGTGTGCCGCAGGATCTCGAAGAGCAGCTCCTGCTTGCCGCGGAAGTGGTGGTAGAGGCTGCTCTTGCGGATGCCGGCGGCGGCGGCGATCTGGTGCATGCGGGTGCCCTCGAACCCGCGGGCGTGAAACTGGGCAGCCGCGGCCCGCAGGATCCGGGCCCGGGTGTCGTTCTCCCCCCGCTGCGGCCTCATCCCCCACCCTCCCCCGGCAGCGCCGCGCCGTCTGCCCGGGCCGCCTCCCCCAGAGAGAACCCCGCCTGCAGCGCCCGCTGGTTTCGTGGCTCGGGCCGGCGTGCGGCCAGGGCTTTCGCCAGGACGTCCACGGGCACGAGGTCCATCAGGGCACACAGCGCGCCCAGCGCCACCGCGTTGGCCACCAGGGGAGTGCCCACCGCCCGGGCCGTCTCCACGATGGGGAGCGCGCGGCAGTGCAGGTGCGAGGGAGGCGTCTCCACCATGGCCACGGCATCGCAGAGCACCAGCCCACCGGGCCTGACGTCGGGGAGAAACCAGCGGCAGGCATCCCGCGACAGCGCCACGAGGACGTCCGGGTGGCGGGCCTGCGGGAAGGTGATCTCCCCGCGGTCGAGGACGACGTCGCAGCGGCTGGCCCCACCGCGGGATTCGGGCCCGTACGTCTGCATGCAGGCCGCGTTCCAGCCCGCGGCGATGGCGGCCTCGGCCAGGACGACGCCGGCAAGCTGGATGCCCTGGCCGCCACTCCCGGCGAGGCGGATGGCGATCACGGGAAGCCCTCCCGCTGCTGCGCCAGCAGCACCCGGGCGAACTCGGGGCGGGTCTCGCGGTGGAGCACCCCGGTGGGCAGGGCCGGAGTGGTGGCCACCTCCGCTCCGTCCAGCGCCGCCTTCTGCGCCAGCAACGGACCCACGGCCGTCGTGCGCCGCTTCTGCGAGAGCAGCATCTCCGGCCCCCGGCCCAGGCGGTTGTACCGCCCGAAGAACTCCGGGCAGTCGGTGAGCACGTCGATGAAGGCAAAGCCCGGATGCCGCAAGCCCTCCATGCAGAGGTGCTGCAGGGTCAGGGGCTCGTAGGCCAGGCCTCGGGCGACGAAGGTGGCTCCGGCGGCGATCATCAACCGGCAGGCGTCAAACGGCGGCTCGGGGTTCCCCAGCGGCGCGGTGGTGGCGCGGCTCCCCTGCGGCGTCGTCGGGGCCACCTGGCCGCCGGTCATGCCGTAGACCGCGTTGTTGAAGAGCAGGCAGAGCAGGTCGATGTTCCGCCGGGCGGCGTGGATGAGGTGGTTGCCCCCGATGGCCAGCCCGTCCCCGTCCCCCGTGATCACGATCACGGTCAACTCCGGCCGCGCCAGCTTCAGCCCGGTGGCGAAGGCCGGCGCACGGCCGTGGGTGGCGTGGAGCGTGCAGAAATCCACATAGCCGGCCAGGCGGCTGCTGCAGCCGATCCCGGCCACCACAGCCACGCGGTCGGGGTCCAGCTCCAGGCTGGCCACCGCCCGCAGCAGCGCCTGCAGGACGATACCGTGTCCGCAGCCGGGGCAGAGGAGGTGCGGCATCATCTCCCGGCGCAGGTAGCGGCGGACGTCCAGGGTGCCTACCTCCATGCGGGCACCTCCGCCTCGAGGGCCTGCAGGATCTCCTCGGGCTGGAGCGGCTCGCCGTCTGCTTTCAGGCAGGCGACGACCTCGGTCCGCCCCCGCACCGCCCGTTCCACCTCGCGCAGCATCTGTCCCAGGTTCATCTCGGCGACCACCAGGGCGCGCACGCGCGCGGCCGTCGCCCAAAGCACCTCGTCGGGGAACGGCCACAGCGTCAGGGGACGCAGCAGTCCTACGCGCACGCCCTGCTGCCGCGCCTGGCGGATGGCCTCCCGCGCCGCCCGCGCGGCGATGCCGAAGGCGACCACGGCCACCTCCGCGTCCTCCATGAAGACCTGCTCGCAACGCACGATCTCGCCGCGGTGGTCCTCGATCTTCCGCTGCAGGCGACGCTGCAGCGCCGCCACCGCCGCCGGGTCCTGGGTGGGAAAGCCGCGCTCGTCGTGGGCCAGCCCGGTGACGTGGAACCGGTAGCCGTCGCCGAAGGCGGCCAGCGGGGCAACCTGCCCGTCGGCGGCGGCGTAGGGCCGGTACGACGGCCCCCCCGGTCGCGGCCGCGGTACCACCTCCGCCTGCTCGGGCAGCTCCACCCGCTCCCGCAGGTGCCCGACCACGGCGTCGTAGAGCACGATCACCGGGGCGCGAAACCGCTCGGCATAGGCGAAGGCGCGGACGGTGAGGTCGTAGACCTCCCGCACCGAGGCCGGCGCCAGCACGATGATGGAATGGTCTCCGTGGGTGCCCCAGCGGGCCTGCTGCATGTCCGCCTGAGAGGGAAGGGTGGGCAGCCCCGTGCTCGGCCCACCGCGCATGACGTCCACGATGACGCAGGGCAGCTCGGCCATGGCGGCAAAGCCGATGTGCTCCTGCATCAGGGAGAACCCGGGGCCGCTGGTGGCGGTCATCGCCTTCATCCCACCCAGGGCGGCACCCAGGCAGGCGGCCAGGGAGGCGATCTCGTCTTCCATCTGGACGAAGACCCCGCCGAGGGCAGGCAGCAGCTCGGCCATGGTCTCGGCGATCTCCGACGAGGGGGTGATGGGGTAGCCGGCGTAGAAGCGGCATCCCGCGGCCAGCGCCCCCAGGGCGCAGGCCTCGTTGCCCGGCAGGAGGCGAGGCTCAGACAACGACCGTCCCTCCCTCTTCCCGCACGGTGATGGCGAAGTCGGGGCAGAGGAGCTCGCACAGGCGGCAGCCTGTGCAGCGCTGCGGCGCGGTCACGCGGACGACACCCAGCGAATCCAGACGCAGGCAGCCCTCAGGGCACAGCCGCACGCAGATGTCGCACCCCTTGCACCAGGCGGAGACCACGGCCACGGCGAAACGACGCTCACCTCCGGGAGCGACCCTGGGGGCGGGCAGCGGCAGCGGGAGCGGGTCGGCCTTCCGCCCGGCGACGAACGCCCGCAGGTTTGCCTCCACGACCGCCGCCGGCACCAGCCGGCGGATCGCCTCCTCCCAGGCCGCCGCGGGGAAGTCCAGCCGGGTGGAGAGGGCACCCAGCAGGACCACATTGGCGGCCCGGGCCACGCCCGCCGCCTTGGCCAGGGCCTGCGCCGGGATCAGGCGGAGCTGCGGCCCCTGGCCACCGGTGGAGGGCGGCTCCAGGGGCGGGTAGCGGGACGTCCAGGTGCGCCGGTCGCCGCAGGCGGCAGGAGGGACGATCTGCGCGGGGTCGACGAAGAGCGCGCCACCGGGTCGGAGGAAAGCGCTCCAGCGCAGCGCCTCAGCCCACTCCAGCGCCACCAGGGCATCGGCCTGGCCTTCCTCCACCAGCGGGCTGTGCACCGAGGGCCCGAAGCGCACGTGACTGACGACGATACCCCCGCGCTGGGCCATCCCGTGGACCTCGCTCTTCTTCACATCCAGTCCGGCGCCCAGGCACACCGCAGCCAGGAGGTCGCTGGCCAGGAGCACCCCCTGGCCGCCCACGCCCACGATGAGGATGCTGCTCGCGCTCATCTCTGGCTCGCCCGCGCGGTGACGGGCCGGATGGCGTCGGTAGGGCACAGCTGCGCGCAGACGGTGCAGCCCGTGCACTGGCTCTCCTCGATCGTGACCCTGGGGCGCCCTTCGTACCAGCCGTTGCCCCAGGTGATCGCCGGGCAGCCCAGGTTCATGCACAGCTGGCAGGCGATGCACGCCTCGGGGACGACGAAGTAGGGGATGTCGCGGATCTTCACCGGGGCTTCCACACAGGGGCGGTTGGTGATGAGGACGGCCACCCCGTCGAAGGCGACGGCCTCCTCCACGGCGCGGTAGGTCCCTCCCAGGTCATAGGGATCCACCGTGACCACCAGCCCGGCGCCCAGGGCGCGACACAGCGCGGCCAGGTCCGCTGCGGGTGCGGCCTCCCCCCGGACGTCTCGTCCGGTACCGGGATGGGGCTGGCCCCCGGTCATGGCCGTGGTGCCGTTGTTCAGGATCAGCACGACGATCCGCGCGCGGTTGTAGACGGCGTCGAGCAACGCGGGGATCCCGGCGTGGAGGAAGGTGGAGTCGCCGATGACGGCGGCGACGGGCCCGCGGTGCCCGGATGCGGCCAGGCCCGCGGCCATCCCGATGCTGCAGCCCATGGCCACACAGGTGTCCATGGCCCCAAGCGGCGGCAGGGCGGCCAGGGTGTAGCAGCCGATGTCGCCGCAGATCGTCGCCCCCAGCTTGCGCAGTGCCAGCAGCGGCAGCACGTGCGGGCACCCCGGGCAGAGGACGGGAGGTCGGGGCATCACCTGTACGGGTGGAGGCGGGCTGCTTTCGGGGAGGACCCCGGCGCGGGCAAATCCCGCCCGGACGAGCGCAGGCGTCAGCTCTCCCACCCGGGGCCAGAAGACCTTCCCCTCCACGGCCAGACCGGCGGCGCGCAGCTCCTCCTCCAGGAACGGTTCCAGCTCCTCGACCACCAGGAGACGTTGCACCCCGGCGGCAAAGGCGCGCACCACCTCCAGCGGCAGGGGGTGGGTCAGGTTGAGCTTGAGGACGCTGGCCCGGGGCAGGACCTCCCGTACGTAGTGGTAGACCACACCGCTGGTGACCACCCCCACCGCCGGATCTCCCGGCTCGACCACGGCACAGCGGGGGTCACCGTCGGCGCGCAGCCGGGCCAGCCGCTCCAGCACCACGGGATGGCGGCCCCGGGCATGGGCGGGGAGCATGACGTACTTGGCGGGATCGGGCACGAACCCCGCAGGCGGCGCCTCCTCTCGCTCTTCCGGCGTGACCACCGAGCGAGTGTGGGAAATCCGGGTGGTCGTGCGCAGGAGCACCGGAACGTCATAGCGGGCGCTCAGCTCGAAGGCCCACCGCGTGAAGCGCCGCGCCTCCTCGGCGTCGGCCGGCTCCAGCATGGGAATGCCGGCGAACCGGGCATAGAAGCGGTTGTCCTGCTCGTTTTGCGAGCTGTGCATCCCCGGGTCGTCGGCCGAGACCACGACCAGGGCGCCACCCACTCCGGTGTAGGCCGCCGTCATCAGGGTGTCAGCCGCCACGTTCAGCCCCACGTGCTTCATGGCGCAGAGGGCCTTCGCTCCCCCCAGCGCCGCCCCCAGGGCCGTGTCCAGGGCGACCTTCTCGTTGACGGACCACTGCACCCTGACCTCCGGAAAGCGGGCCAGGGCCTCGACGATCTCCGTACTGGGTGTGCCCGGGTATCCCGTGGCCAGGTGCACGCCGGCTTCGAACGCCCCGCGGGCGATAGCCTCGTTCCCCGTGAGCAGCTCGCGTAGCGCCGGGCGGGTCGCCACCGCCGGCATCGTCCGGGCCTCGCCGGATCCGTTCATGCCGACACCCCGCCCTGGGGCACGGGGGAGATCTGCTCCAGAATCACCGAGAGGATCTCCTCGTCCCGCAGCACGCGGTCGGACGCCTTGGCCGCGTCCAGGATCGCCTCCACCAACCTCGGCGCCGGCTCGATCCCCCGCCGCTGCAGCCAGCAGATGACGTTGGCCTGACCGCTCATCGGGCCGACGGAGATCACCTGCTGGCGGCCCACCTCCTCCGCCGGCACCCCGCTGTAGACCCGGTTGGCCAGCCAGTGGTGCCCCTTGCGGAAAGCCTTGAGAATGGCCGCGGCGTGGACACCGGTGCTGGTCTCGAAGGCGTCCTTGCCCACCACCGGGTAGTTGCACGGGATGGGCAGGCCCACGGCGCGGGCCACCGTCTCGCAGTACCGCGGCAGCGCCGAGAGGTCGGCGTCGCGCCAGCCCAGGAGTTTCAGGTTGACCAGCAGCAGGTCCATGGGGGTGTTGCCCACGCGCTCGCCGATCCCCAGGGCGCAGGCGTGGACCCGGTCCGCGCCCGCCTCGACGGCCGCCAGGGAGTTGATCAGGTCCAACCCCCGGTCGCGGTGCCCGTGCCAGTCGATCTTGATCTCCTCACCGGTGCTGTCCACGACCCGACGCATGAAGCGCACCAGCCGCCGCACGCCCCAGGGCGTGGCGTGCCCCACCGTGTCCGCCAGGCAGATGCGCCGGGCGCCGCACTCGATGGCCGTGGTGTAGAGGGTGCGCAGGTGCGCGGGGCGTGCCCGTGTCGTATCCTCGGTGACGAACATGACGTCCAGTCCCAGCCGCCGGGCCAGGGTGACCGCCTGCTCGGTGGTGCGCCGCAGGAAGTCTAGCGCCCAGCCCTCGGCGTACTGGCGGATGGGGCTGGAGCCGATGAACAGGGCCGCGTCGATGGCCACGCCGGAGCGGTCTTGGGCCGCAGCGATGGGCGTGATGTCCGCTTCGGTGGTGCGGCCGGCGCAGTTGGGCCGGATGGGCAGGCGGGCGCGGTCGATCTCTTGCGCCAGCCGGATCACGTCCTCCAGAGCCCGGGGACCCGCTCCCGGATAGCCGATGTTGGCGCTCTCGATCCCCAGCTCCGCCATCAGGTGGAGGATCTGGCACTTGACCTCCAGGGGGGGATGGACCACCGAGGGGCTCTGCAGGCCGTCGCGCAGCGTCTCGTCGTTCACCTCCACGCGCCGCGCGGGACGAGGCGCCCCGCGGCCGGCGTTCCACTCGTAGATCCACTGCCGTCCCCCGCGCTGCGCCCTCATCGCCTGGCGCCCTCCTTGAGGCCGCGCCGGTCCACGACCCGCAGCGCCTTGCCCTCGCTGCGCGGAAGCCGCCTGGGCGGCAGGACGGTGACGCGGGTGCGCAGGCCGAGCTGGTCCCGAATGGCCGCCGCCACGCGCGCCCCCAGGCCTTCGGCCGCGGCGGGGGTGAGCCACTCCCGCGCCTCCACCTGCACCTCCAGCTCGTCCAGGGCCGTCTGCCGGTCCACGATGAGCTGGTAGGCCGGGGCCAGGTCTCCCAAGGAGGTGAGCACCGCCTCCACGTCGGCGGGAAAGACGTTGACCCCACGCACCACCAGCATGTCGTCCACGCGGCCGCGCACCCGGGTCATCCGGGCGAAGCGCCGGCCGCAGGGGCAGGGCTCGCGGACGAGCGCCGTGAGGTCGCCGGTGCGGTAGCGCAGCAGCGGCGTGGCCTCCTTGGTCAGGGTGCTCAGGACCAGCTCACCGGTCTCTCCGTCGGGGAGGACCTCCCCGGTGTCAGGGTCGACGACCTCCGCCAGGAAGTGGTCCTCATTGATGTGCAGCCCCTGGCGAGCCTCGGCGCACTCGAAGGCCACACCGGGTCCGATAATTTCGCTCAGGCCGTAGACGTCTGTTGCCGCGATCCCCACGCGCCGCTCGATCTCCGCGCGCATCCCCTCGCTCCAGGGCTCGGCGCCCAGCAACCCGACGCGCAGAGGCAGGGGCCCCATCCCGGCCTCTTCCACCGCCTCCGCCAGGTGCAGCGCGTACGAGGGGGTACAGGCCAGCACGGTGGCGCCCAGCTCCCGCAGCAGCCTCACCTGGCGGGCAGTCTGGCCTGAGGAGATGGGGAGGACGCGCGCCCCCAGGCGCA
>JBBIIQ010000043.1:0-11671 GCA_037446405.1 Armatimonadota bacterium
TCCGCCGCTGCGTCGTAACCGATCACGGGCGCCAGGGCGGTGGCGAGCATCAGCCCCCGCTCCACCGTCTCCGGCCCCCGGGCGGTGGCCTTCAGGCCGTCCACGCACTGCCGGGCGAAGTTCCGGCTGGCGTTGGCCAGCAGGCGGATGGACTGCAGGAGGTTGTAGCCCATCACCGGCATCATGGTGTTCAGCTCAAAGTTGCCCCACTGGTTGCCCAGGGCCACCACCAGGTCGTTGCCCTGAACCTGCGCGCAGACCTGGATCACCGACTCGGCGATGACCGGGTTGACCTTGCCGGGCATGATGGAGGACCCCGGCTGGACGGCCGGCAGCTGCAGCTCGGCCAGCCCGGCGCGGGGGCCGGAGCCCATCCAGCGAATGTCGTTGGCGATCTTCATCAGCGCCGTGGCGTAGGCGCGCAGCGCTCCGGAGGCGAAGACCAGCGCGTCCAGGCAGGCCTGGGCCTGGAAGTGGTTGCTGCTCTCGCGCACCTCCACCCCGGTCAGCGCCGAGAGGCGGGCGCAGGCGCGGCGGGCGAAGTCGGGGTGGGCGTTGATGCCGGTGCCCACGGCCGTCCCCCCCAGCGGCACCTCCCGCAGGTCCTCCTCCACCTGGCCCAGGCGCCGCAGCGCCCGCTCCACCTGCCCGGCGTAGCCCTCGAACTCCTGCCCCAGGCGGATGGGGGTGGCGTCCATCAGGTGGGTGCGCCCGGTCTTGACGATGGGGAAGAACTCCCTGGCCTTGGTCGCCAGCGCGCGCTGCAGCGTCCGCAGGGCGGGGCGCAGCACCTCCCCGATCTGCTGCAGGGCGCTCAGGTGGATGGCCGTGGGGATGACGTCGTTGCTGGACTGGCACATGTTCACGTGGTCGTTGGGGTGCACGGCCTTGGCCCCCCGGGGGAAGCCGAGGATCTCGGCGGCGCGGTTGGCGATGACCTCGTTGGCGTTGGTGTTGGTGGAGGTGCCCGAGCCTGTCTGGAAGATGTCCAGCGGGAAGTGGTCGTCGAAGCGCCCCTCCGCTACCTCCTGCGCCGCCTGGACGATGGCCTCGCCGAGACGCCGCTCCAGCAGGCCGAGCTCCATGTTCACCTCGGCCGCGGCCCGTTTGATCATCCCCAGGGCGTAGAGGAAGGGGCGGGGGAAGCGCAGCCCGCTGATGGGGAAGTTGCGCATGGCGCGGGCCGTGGAGGCACCGTAGTAGGCGTCCGCGGGCACGGCCATCTCCCCCAGGGTGTCGCGTTCAATCCGCTGCCCGGCGGTATCCGTCTTCATGCTCCCCCCCTCCTTGGAGGACCGCCCCTCCTCGGGCGCTCCTCCCAGGACACCGTAGCACGACCGGCGGCCAGGCGAACCGGCGGTGCGCCTACCTGGGGCCCGGGCCTCCCGGCTGGAAGGTCAGCAAGACGAAGGCTCCCAGGAGGAAGAAGACCACCCCCAGGATCCAGATGGCGCCTTCGGCCAGCACCCGCCACGCCCGCGTGTGGATGTAGTCGTCACAGACGCCGCGCAGCCCCACCAGGCCGTGGCTGAGGGCAAAGGCCAGCAGGATCAGGTCGTAGACCCGCCAGAACGGCGTGGCCAGCCGAGCGGCCACGAACTGGAAGTCGATGCGGTCGGTTCCGGCGAGCACGTGCATGATGTAGAGGTGGCCCAGGACCAGGCCGAGGATGGCCACGGCGGAGACGCGCATGAAGAACCAGAGGTAGAGGGACGCCCCGCCGCCGGGCCGGAGAGCGCGGGAGGGGATCACAGGCCGAAGAGCCTCCGCATGATCAGGAATCCCGCAGGGACGACCAGCACCGCGTACGCCGCCGCCCCCACCCAGAGCATCGACCGGTGGTACCGGGCGGCAGCCGGCCAGGCGTCCAGGATGAGGACGACGATGCCGTTCAGGGCGTGGTAGATCACCGCCGCCACCAGGAGGAACTCCAGGGGCTTGAACCACAGCTGCTTGTAGATGTTCAGCGTGGCGTTGTAGGCGGCGGGGCCCAGGGTGAGGAGGAAGGTCTCGATGATGTGCAGGAAGAGGAAGAGCAGGACGGCCAGGCCGGTGATCCGGTGCAAGGCCCAGGCCAGCATGCCGGGACCGCCGCGGTACATGCTTCCCTTGATTCGTCAGGCGGCGCCCCCAGCCCTCTCGCCGCCGCGCCGCGCAGGGAGCGCAGCGGGGCGCGGTGCTGTCGGTCGCGCGGCCCAAGTGGTATTCTGGCGGGTGGCCCCGATTCTGGAACGCCGGAGGATCCCATGCTCACCCTGGAAACCCTGACCCCCCCGCGCGATGGGGAGGCCATCCGCATCGTGGACGGCCGCCTGCAGGTGCCGTCCCGACCCATCATCCCCTTCATCGAGGGCGACGGCACCGGGCCGGACATCTGGCGGGCGGCGCGGCGCATCTTCGACGCCGCCGTGGAGAAGGCGTACGGGGGAACCCGGCGCATCGTCTGGTTCGAGGTCTACGCCGGGGAGAAGGCGCACCGGGAGTTTGGCTCCTGGCTGCCGGAAGACACCCTGCGCGCCTTCCAGCACTACATCGTGGGCATCAAGGGCCCGCTGACCACGCCGGTGGGCGGAGGCTTCCGCAGCCTCAACGTGGCCCTGCGCCAGCTGCTGGACCTCTACGCCTGCGTCCGCCCGGTGCGCTGGTTCCAGAACGTGCCCTCTCCGGTGCGGCACCCGGAGAAGGTGAACGTGGTCATCTTCCGCGAGAACACCGAGGACATCTACGCCGGGCTGGAGCACCCCAGCGGCTCGCCGGAGGCGCGGCGCTTGATCGACTTCGTCCGCGAGGCCTTCGGCTGGACGGTGCGGGAGGATGCGGGCATCGGCCTGAAGCCCATGAGCCCCTTCGGCTCCAAGCGGCTGGTGCGCAAGGCCATCCGCTACGCCATCGAGCACAACCGCCGCTCCGTGACCCTGGTGCACAAGGGCAACATCATGAAGTACACCGAAGGCGCCTTTCGCGAGTGGGGCTACCAGGTGGCACGGGAGGAGTTCCCGGCGCAGACCATCACCTGGGAGGAGGTGGAGCGAGAGCACGGCGGCCAGGTCCCCCCGGGGAAGATCCTCGTCCAGGACACCATCGCCGACGTCACCTTCCAGCACCTGCTCATCCGCCCGGAGCACTTCGACGTCATCGCCACCGGCAACCTCAACGGCGACTACCTCTCCGACGCCGTGGCGGCGCAGGTGGGGGGCATCGGCATGGCCCCGGGCGGCAACATGAGCGACTTCCACGCTGTCTTCGAGGCCACCCACGGCACCGCTCCCAAGTACGCCAACCAGGACAAGGTGAACCCGGGGTCGCTCACGCTCTCCGGGGTGATGCTGCTGGAGTACCTGGGCTGGCCGGAGGCGGCCGGCCTGATCACCCGCGGCCTGGAGCGGACCTTCCAGGAGAAGATCATGACCTACGACCTGGCCCGGCTGACGGCGGGCGCGCGGGAGGTGCGCACCAGCGAGTTCGCCACAGCGGTCATCGAGCGCATGACCTGAGGAAGGAGGGGGTGCGGATGAGTCGCCCCAAGGTCTCCATCATCGGCGCCGGGGCCGTGGGCACGGCCACCGCCCACTGGCTGGCGCAGAAGAACCTGGCGGACATCGTCCTCACCGACATCATCGAGGGGCTGCCCGAGGGGAAGGCGCTGGACATCCAGCAGGCGGGACCGATTGCCGGGTTCGATGTGCGCCTCAGCGGGACGTCCTATGGCTATGAGGAGACCGCCGGCTCGGCGGTGGTGGTGGTCACCGCCGGCGTCCCCCGCAAGCCGGGGATGACCCGGGAGCAGCTGATCGAGGTCAACGCGGGGATCCTGCGGCAGGTGATGGAGCAGGTGACGCCGCGCTCCCCCGACGCCGTCTTCATCGTCCTGACCAATCCCCTGGATGCCATGACCTACCTGGCCTACAAGGTGTCGGGCCTGCCGCGGCAGCGGGTCCTGGGGCAGTCGGGCGCGCTGGATACGACCCGATTCCGCACCTTCCTGGCCCTGGAACTGGGGGTCTCCGTGCGGGACGTGGACGCCCTGGTCATCGGCGCGCACACCGACCGGGACATGGTGCCCCTGGCCAGCCTCGCCACCGTCCGCGGCATCCCGGTGGGGCGGCTGCTGCCGGAGGCGCGGCTGCAGGCGGTGGTGGCGCGCACGCGGCGGGGGGGCGCCGAGATCACCGAGTTGATGAAGCAAAGCGGGTTTACCGCCGCAGGAGCGGCGCTGGTGGAGATGGTGGAGGCGGTGCTGCTGGACCTGCGACGGGTGATCCCCTGCAGCGTCTACCTGGAGGGTGAGTACGGGCAGCGCGACCTCTGCATCGGCGTGCCCGTGGTGGTCGGCGCCGGCGGGATGGAGCGCATCCTGGAGGCACCGCTGAGCGATGCGGAGCAGCAGGCCTTCGTCTCCTCGGTGGCGGCGGTACGGGAGATGCTGGCGGGCCTGAAGCTCTGAGCGCCGCGATGAAACTGCACGAATACCAGGCCAAGGCCCTCTTCGCCCGTTACGGCATCCCCACGCAGCGGGGGGCGGTGATCACCCGTCCCGAGGACCTGGACGGGCTGGAGCTGCGCTACCCGGTGGTGGTCAAGGCGCAGGTGCTGGTCGGCGGGCGGGGCAAGGCAGGGGGCATCAGGCTGGCCAGCACGCCGGCGGAGGCGCAGCAGCACGCCCGGGCCATCCTGGGGATGTCCATCAAGGGCGAGGTCGTCCGCCGGCTGCTGGTGGCCGAGGCGGCGGAGATCGAGCGGGAGTACTACCTGGCCGTCACCCTGGACCGCGAGGCCCGGCAGCTGGTGGCCATCGCCTCGGCCGCCGGCGGCATCGACATCGAGGAGGTGGCGCGCACCACCCCCGAGGCCGTCGTCACCCGGCACGTCGACCCGTTCCTGGGGTTCCAGCCCTTTCACGCCCGCGAGCTGGCCGCGGCGGTCGGCCTGCGTGGGGACTACCTCACCGCCTTCGCCGGCATCGCCACCAGCCTCTACCGCCTGGCGGTGCAGGAGGAGGCCGAGCTGGCCGAGATCAACCCCCTGGCGGTGGCCGGAGGTGCCCTGCTGGCCGTGGACGCCAAGGTCATCCTGGACGACAGCGCCGCCTTCCGCCACCCGGACCGCCCGCCGTCGGAGGAGGAGACGGAGCTGGAGCGGGCGGCGCGGCAGGCCGACCTCGCCTACGTGGAGCTGGACGGCGACCTGGCCATCATCGGCAACGGCGCGGGCCTGGTCATGTCCACCCTGGACGTGGTGGCGCAGTTCGGCGGGCGGCCGGCCAACTTCCTGGACGTGGGCGGCGGGGCCACCACCGAGAGCATGGCCGCCGCCATGGAGATCGCCCTGCGCAAGCCCGGGGTGCGGGCTCTCTTCATCAACATCTTCGGCGGGATCACCCGCTGCGACCACATCGCCCGGGCCATCGCCGCGCGCCCGCCGCGGGTGCCGGTCGCCGTGCGCCTCACCGGGACCAACGAGGAGGAGGGGCGGCGCATCCTGGAGGCCGCGGGCATCGGCGCCTTTGTCGATGCCGAGGAGGCCGCCCGCGAAGCGGTGCGTCTCGCCCGCGAGGCGGCGTCGTGAGGCCGCCCCCGCGCTTTCCCCGAACGGCTCCTGCGCTCCTGCTGCTCCTCCTGGTGGCGTTGCAGGCGGTGCCGGGACTGGCCCGGCCGGCGGCGGAGCGCGCCGTGGTCATCCTCAGCTTCGACGGCATGCGCGCCGACGCCCTGGAGGGCACCTGGCCGGCCCCGCTGCGCCAGCAGGCCGCAGCCTCCTGGTCGGCACGCACGGTCCTGCCCAGCCTGACGCTTCCCGCGCACACCTCCATGGTCAGCGGCGTGGGGCCGGAGGTGCACGGGGTCCGCTTCAACGACTGGACCCCGGAGATGGGCCGGCTGACGCTGCCCACCATCTTCACCCGCGTGCGCGGGGCCGGCGGCGGCGTGGTGGTGCTGCTGGCCAAGCAGAAGCTGCGCTTCCTGGTCCCCGCCGACCTGCCGGCGGAGTGGCTGGCCTTTCCCCGCTACCGCCAGGCGGCGGTGCTGGATGTGGCCGCGCAGCGCTTCCGCCAGGAGCGCCCGGCGCTGCTCTTCGTGCACGTTGCCGACCCGGACGACGCCGGTCACCGCCGCGGGTGGATGTCCGCGCCATACCTGGCCGTGGTGCGGGAGGTCCCCGCGCTGGTGGAGCGGTTCCTGGAGCAGGTGCGCGCGGCGGGGGCGTGGGAGCAGACGCTGCTCATCGTCACCTCCGACCACGGGGGACACGGGGTCGTCCACGGCAGCGGCCGTCCGGAGGACGTGACCATCCCCTGGATCGCTCTGGGAGGCCTGGCGCGGGCGGGGGTGGAGCTGACGCAGCCCATCATGATCTACGACACCGCGGCCACGGCGCTCTTTGCCCTGGGCCTGCCCGTGCTGCCGTCGTGGCAGGGGCGGCCGGTGCGGGAGGCGCTGGCCGCTACCCCCGCGGGGAGGTAGGACGGTGCCCATCCTCATCGACGAGCGCACGCGCGTCCTGGTCCAGGGGATCACCGGCTATCAGGCCGAGTTCCACACGCAGCGCATGCTGGAGTTCGGCACACGGGTGGTGGCGGGGACGCGGCCGGGGAAGGGCGGGACCACGGTGCACGGCGTGCCGGTCTTCGACACCGTGGCCGAGGCGGTGCGGCAGACCGGGGCCACCGCCTCCTGTATCTTCGTGCCCGCCCCCTTCGCCAAGGACGCCGCGCTGGAGGCCATCACCCACCGGCTGGATCCGGTCGTCATCATCACCGAGCACGTGCCCGTGCACGACGCCGTGCTCCTGATGGCCCACGCCCGGGCGCAGGGCGTGCACGTGGTGGGGCCCAACTGCCCCGGGCTGGCCTCGCCCGGGCGCTGCAAGATGGGCATCATGCCCAACCACCTCTTCCGCCAAGGGCCGGTGGGTGTTGTCTCCCGGTCCGGGACCCTCACCTACGAGATCGTGGCGGCGCTGACGCGGGCAGGCATCGGGCAGTCCACCGCGCTGGGGCTGGGCGGCGATCCCGTGGTGGGGGTCAGCTTCCAGGAGGCGCTGGCCCTCTTCGCCCAGGACGCGCAGACGGAAGCCGTGGTGCTCATCGGGGAGATCGGCGGCAGCGCCGAGGAGGCAGCGGCGCGGGTCGTCGCCTCCGGGTATCCCAAGCCGGTGGTGGCCTACATCGCCGGCCGCACCGCGCCGCCGGGGAAGCGCATGGGGCACGCCGGCGCGGTGATCTCCGGTAGCGAGGGGACGGCGGCGGCCAAGGTGGAGGCCCTGGCCGGGGCGGGGGTCGCTGTGGCGGAGCTCCCAAGCCAGGTCGTGGGCCTGGTGCGGTCGCGCCTGACGGCATAACGGCCCCCGGGCGCGCTTCCCCGCCGCCCTGTCCTCATGGGCTATAATCTGAGCGATATGACCAGACGGCTCTACCGGTCGCGGCGCGAGCGGATGCTGGCGGGGGTCTGCGGAGGGCTGGGGGCGTACTTCCACCTCGACCCCACCCTCATCCGCCTCGGATGGGCCGTGACCACCCTCTTCACCGGGGTCTTCCCCGGCGTCTTTGCCTATCTCCTCTGCTGGCTGATCATCCCCGAGGAGCCGGAGGCGTGATCACGCGCTTCGTCCTCCGCTGGGCGTTCAACGGGGTGGCCATCTACCTGACCACCCTGATCATCCCGGGCATCCGCGTGGCCGATCCGGTCGTGGGCAACACTCTCATCGCCGCCCTGATCCTGGGCGTGGTCAACGCCTTCATCCGCCCGCTGGTCCTGCTGCTGACGCTCCCGGTGAACATCCTCAGCCTGGGACTGTTCACCCTGGTGGTGAACGCCCTGATGCTCTACCTGGTCCGGGCCGTCTTCCCGCCCTTCCAGGTCTCCGGTCTCTGGTCGGCGGTCATAGGGGCGCTGCTCATTGCGATCATCAGCACCGTCCTCAGTCACGTCCTCCGGCCGTAGCGGCCGGCGGGCGGCCGCGCCGCAGGAGGCGCTGGACCTCCAGGCGCTGCTGCGGCGCCGCGGCCGGAAGCGTGGGGCGGAGGGTGTGCGTTTCCTCATCATCACCGGCCTCTCCGGCGCCGGCAAGTCCCACGCCATGCGCGTCTTCGAGGACCTCAACTTCTTCGTCGTGGACAACCTCCCCCCCGCGCTGCTGCCCAAGTTTGCCGACCTCTGCCTGCATTCCGACGGGAAGGTGCAGCGGGTGGCCGTGGTCATCGACATCCGTGGCGGCGAGTTCTTCGACGACCTCTTCCACGCCCTGGGCCAGCTGCGGGAACTGGGCGTGGACCACCAGATCCTCTTCCTGGACGCCTCCGACGAGGTGCTGGTGCGCCGCTTCAAGGAGACGCGGCGCAAGCACCCGCTGGCGCAGGGGCGCACCGTGCTCCAGGGCATCCGCGCGGAGCGGCGCCGCCTGGAGGCGGTGAAGGAGCGGGCGGACAAGATCATCGACACCTCCGCGCTGACCGTGCACGACCTGCGCGAGGAGATCATCGCCACCTACGTGCGCGGGGAACGGGCCGGGGCGCTGGAGGTGAGCATCATCTCCTTCGGCTACAAGTACGGTCTGCCCATGGACGCGGACCTGGTCTTCGACGTGCGCTTCCTGCCCAACCCGCACTACCTGCCGGCGCTGCGCCCGCTGCCCGGGGCCAGCCGGCCGGTGCGCGCTTACGTCCTGGGGCAGCCGGAGACCCGCACGTTCCTGCAGCACCTCTTTGCGCTGGTGGACTACCTGCTGCCGCAGTTCGTGCAGGAAGGCAAGAGCCACCTCTCCATCGCTCTGGGCTGTACCGGCGGCAAGCACCGCTCCGTGGTGCTGGCCGACGAGCTGAGCGCCCACCTGCGCCGCCGCGGCTACAAGGTGCGCGTGCACCACCGCGACGTGCGCAAGGAGTAGGCGGTGCAGGAGCAGCTGCGGCGGTGGGCCCGCTGGCTGCGGCCCGGCCTGGGGCTGAAGCGATGGGCGCTGCTGCTGGGGGCGGGCGTGCTCCTGGCCGGTATGGGGGTGGCCCTGGCCGCCGCCGTCAGCCCGCTGGCCGCGCTGCAGGAGTTTGCGCTGCGCCTGCTGGTCCGGCGGCTGCCGTCATGGGGCGCTCCCATGCCGCTGGTCGCGGGCCTCCTCCTGATGGTGAGCGGGGGGCTGCTGGTCCTGGTGGGGCTGCGCGGCACCCTGCGCTCCATCGACCGGGTGCTCTTTCCCACGGGCAACCCCACGCTGGTGGAGGTGCTGCGCCAGCAGCGGGCGCTTGTCCGTGGCCCGAAGATCGTGGCCCTGGGCGGGGGCACCGGGCTGTCTACCCTGCTGCGTGGCCTGAAGCGCCACTCCACCAACCTCACGGCCATCGTCACCGTCTTCGACGACGGGGGGAGCTCCGGCCGGCTGCGCCGCGACCTGGGGGTGCTCCCGCCGGGGGATCTGCGCGACTGCCTGGTGGCCCTGGCGGAGGCGGAGCCGCTGATGACCCAGCTGTTCCAGTACCGCTTCCCAGGCGGGGCCTTCGACGGGCACGCCTTCGGCAACCTCTTCATCGCCAGCCTGGCCGGGGTGACCGGCGACCTGGAGGAGGCCGTCAAGGAGGCCAGCAAGGTGCTGAACATCCGCGGGCGCGTGCTCCCGGCGACGCTGCAGGACGTGGTCCTCTGCGCGGAATACGAGGACGGGAGCATCGTCGCCGGAGAGTCGAAGATCCCCCTGGCCCGGCGGCGCATCCGCCGCGTCTTCCTCCGGCCTGCGGAGGTGCCCGCGCTCCCCGAGGTGTTGGCGGCCATCGCCGAGGCCGACCTGATTCTCATCGGTCCGGGCAGCCTCTACACCAGCGTCATCCCCAACCTGCTGGTGCGCGGGGTGGCGGAGGCGGTGCGCCGCGCCACGGCACCGCGCGTCTACGTGTGCAACGTGATGACCCAGCCGGGCGAAACCGACGGGTACACCGCCAGCGACCACGTGCGCGCGCTGCTGGCCGCCGCCGGCCCCGGCCTGCTCACCCACGTGCTGGTAAACACCCAGGCGCCGCGCAATGCTCACCTGCTGCGCCGCTACGCGGCGGAGGGAGCCCTGCCGGTGCAGGCCGACCTGGCGCGGCTGCGGAGTCTGGGGATCGAGGTCGTGGGGGAGGCGCTGATGAGCGAGGAAGAGCTGCTGCGCCACGATCCGGCGCGCCTGGCGGCGGCGGTGATGCGCCTGGTCCCCGCGCTGCCGCGGGTGCGGGTGTAGCCATGCCCATCCCGCCGGCCGAGCCCTACCGCATCAAGGTCGTCGAGGCCATCCGCCGCACCACCCGGGAGGAGCGGCAGCGCCTGCTGGCTGAGGTCGGCTACAACCTCTTCCTCCTGCGGGCGGAGGACGTCTCCATCGACCTGCTCACCGACAGCGGCACCGGCGCCATGAGCGACCGGCAGTGGGGCGCGCTGATGACTGGGGACGAGTCTTATGCCGGGAGCCGGTCCTTCTACCGCCTGCGGGACGCGGTGGCGGAGGTCCTGGGCTTTCCCTACACCCTGCCGGCGCACCAGGGGCGGGGGGCGGAGCACCTCCTCTTTGCCGCCTTGGTGCGCCCCGGGCAGCACGTCATCGGCAACATGCACTTCGACACCACCCGCGCGCACATCGAGCACCGCCGTGGGATCGCCGACGACCTGCCGCTGGAACAGGCGTATGATCCCGCGCTGCCGGCGCCCTTCAAGGGCGACCTGGACGTGGCCCGGGCGGAGGCCCTCATCGGCGACGTGGGGCGGGAGGCGGTGGCGCTGATCCTGGTGACGGTGACCTGCAACGGCGCCGGCGGGCAGCCGGTCTCTCTGGCGAACCTGCGCGCCGCCCGGGCGCTGGCCGATCGGTACCAGCTGCCGCTCTTCCTGGACGCGGCGCGCATCGCGGAGAACGCCTACTTCATCCAGCAGCGGGAGCCCGGGTACGCGCACCGTGCCATCGCCGCCATCGTCCGAGAGATGTGCGACCTGGCCGACGGCTGCACCTTCAGCGGCAAGAAGGACGCCCTGGTGAACATCGGGGGGTTCCTGGCGGTGCGCGACGCCGAGCTCTACCAGCGGGCCGCCGCCCTGGCGGTGCTCTTCGAGGGGTTCCCCACCTACGGCGGGCTGGCCGGCCGGGACATGGAGGCCATGGCCACCGGGCTGCGGGAGATGGTGGACGAGGAGCACCTGGCCTGGCGCGTCGGCCAGGTGGAGACACTGGGGCGCTGGATGGCGGAGGCGGGGGTGCCCATCCTCCAGCCCGTGGGCGGGCATGCGGTGTTCATCGACGCCCTGCGCTGCGTGTCCCACATCCCCCGTGCGCACTACCCCGGGCAGGCGCTGGCCTGCGCGCTCTACGAGGACGGCGGTGTGCGCGGCGTGGAGATCGGCGCGGTCATGGCCGGCCGCGATCCGGCCACGGGCCAGGAACGCTTCCCCCGCCTGGAGCTGGTCCGCCTGGCCGTCCCGCGGCGGGTGTACACGCAGTCGCACATGCACCTGGTGGCGGAGACGGCGGCGCAGACCTGGCGGCGCCGCCAGGAGATCCGCGGCCTGCGCTTCGTCTACGAGCCGCCGCTGCTGCGCCACTTCACCGCGCGCTTCGCGCCGGTGGATTTCCCCTGACGTGCCCACGGGTGAGAGGGGTGAGAGGCGGGTTTGTTGACACGCCCAAACGCGCGCCCGTATGATGGGCGCGGCAACCGGGCCGG
>JBBIIQ010000044.1:0-5453 GCA_037446405.1 Armatimonadota bacterium
CCCTCGCTGCCCGGCACCACGGGGACGCCGGCCTTGAGCATCACCTGCCGCGCCTGGGCCTTGTCGCCCATCTTGCGAATGGCGTCGGCGCCGGGCCCGATGAAGGCGATCTTCAGGTCGGCGCAGATCTCGGCGAACTGTGCATTCTCCGCCAGGAACCCGTAGCCGGGGTGGATGGCGTCCACCCCCAGGATCTCCGCCGTGCTCAGGATGTTGGGGATGTTCAGGTAGGATTCCGCGGCCGGCGGCGGGCCGATGCAGAAGGCCTCGTCGGCCAGCCTGACGTGCAGCGCGTTGCGGTCCGCCTCCGAGTAGACGGCTACCGTGCGGATGCCCAGCTCGCGGCAGGCGCGGATGATGCGCACAGCGATCTCGCCCCGGTTGGCGATGAGGATCTTCTGGAACATGGCCGGCTCAGGGGAGGGGCTCGAGCAGCACCAGGGGCTGGCCGTACTCCACCGGGGCACCGTTCTCGGAGAGGATGCGCACCACCCGGCCGCTCACCTCGCTCTGGATCTCGTTGAAGAGCTTCATGGCCTCGATGATGCAGACGGTCTGCCCGGCCTGCACCACGTCCCCCTCCCGGATGAAGGGCGGCGCGTCGGGCGAGGGGGCGCGGTAGAAGGTGCCCACCATGGGCGCGGTGATGGTCTTGAGGTGATCGGGCACGACCTCCCCCGCCGCGGCCAGCTCCTCCGCGGAGAGGGTCGACTCCCCCGGGGAGACCACAGAGCCGGCCGGCTCTGGCGGGGCCGGCCGCGGCGGGCGCACCGGGGAGGCCGGGGGCTGGACCTCCCTCCGCCCCGCCGCCTTCTTGATGGTCACCTTCAGCCGCGGCGACTCCACGGTGAGCTCCGTGATGTCCGCCTCGCCGGCGATCTGCAGGAGCGCGCGGATCTCCTCCAGGTCGAACCTCTGCTCCATCGGCACATCACCTGCCCATGGGCCCCATCCGCCGGTACCTCTCGTAGCGCAGGGACGGCAGTCGCTCCGGGGGCACATCCCGCAGCGCCCTGAGGTGGCGGCGCAGCGGCTCCCGCACCGCCGCCACGGCGGCATCGGGGTCGCGGTGCGCGCCTCCCTCCGGCTCGGGGATGATCTCATCGATGACGCCCAACGCGGCCAGGTCCTCCGCGGTCAGGCGCAGCGCCTCCGCCGCCTCCCGGGCCCGCGAGGCGTCGCGCCAGAGGATGGCGGCACACCCCTCCGGCGGGATGACGGTGTAGATGGCGTACTGCAGCATCAGCACCGCGTCCCCCACGCCCAGGGCCAGCGCCCCCCCGCTGCCGCCCTCGCCGCTGATCACCACCAGGATGGGGGTGCGCAGGGTGCTCATCTCCATGATGTTGCGGGCAATGGCCTGGGCCTGTCCCCGCTCCTCCGCCTCGTCGCCGGGGAAGGCGGCGGGCGTGTCCACGAAGGAGAGCACGGGGTAGCCGAACTTCTCCGCCAGCTTCATCACGCGCAGGGCCTTGCGGTAGCCCTCCGGGTTGGGCATGCCGAAGTTGTGCGCCAGGTTCTCCCGGGTGTCGCGCCCCTTGTACGGCCCCACGGCCACCACCGGCTGGTCTTCGAACCAGCCGATGCCGGCCAGCAGCGCCGGGTCGTCGCGGAAGAGCCGGTCCCCGTGCACCTCCACGAAGTCGGTGACCAGCCCCAGGATGAAGTCGGGTGCCTTGGGCCGCTGCGGGTGCCGCGCCAGCTGGACGACCTCCCACGGCGAGAGGCGGGGCGCGGCGGGGGCAGGGGGGCCCGCCTCAGGGGTCGGCAGCGGCTCGGCGGCCATAGCCTATGCCGGCTCGGCCTGGGCGACCCGCGGCGCGCCGAAGAAGCGGAGCAGCCGGCCCAGCTGCGGCCGCAGCTGGGCGCGGGGGCCGATCATGTCGATCAGCCCATGCTCCAGGCAGAACTCCGCCGTCTGGAAGGTCTCGGGCAGGCGGCGTCCTATGGTCTGCTCGATCACCCGCCGCCCGGCAAATCCGATGAGCGCCCCGGGCTCGGCCAGGATCAGGTCGCCCAGGAAGGCGAAGGACGCGGTCACCCCGCCGGTGGTGGGGTCGCACATCACTGAGATGTAGGGCAGCCGCTCCTGGTGCAGCCGCGCCACGGCGGCGCTGGTCTTGGCCAGCTGCATCAGCGCCAGCGCCCCCTCCTGCATGCGCGCGCCCCCGGAGGCGGAGAAGGTGACGAGCGGCAGGCCCTGCTGCAGCGCCCGCTCGGCGGCGCGGGCCACCTTTTCACCGACCACCGAGCCCATGGAACCGCCCATGAAGGGGAAATCCAGCACGGCCACCACCGTGCGGAAGCCGTGCACCGTGCCTACGCCGGTAACTGCCGCCTCCGCGCGGCCGGTGCGGCGGCGGGCCTCCTCCAGTTTTTCCGCGTAGCCGACGAACCCTAAGGGATCAACGGAAGTCAGCCCCGCGTCAAACTCCACGAAGCTCCCCGGATCCAGGGTGATGGCGATGCGCTCGGGGGCGGAGAGGCGGTGGTGATGGCCGCAGCGGGGGCAGACCTGCAGGTTGCGTTCCAGCTCCTTCTGGTAGATGAGGCGCTGACAGCGGGGACACTTCGCCCACAGCCCGCTGGGCATCTCCCGGCGCTGCGGCGAGGTGTACTTTGGCCGGCGCAGCCATGGTGACATGATGCTGTCCGCAGCATTATACCATCCGCGGCCGCGCGCGCGGGTCAGACCATGCCTCATGCCGCCGGCCGCGGATTATAATGGAGGCGCGTTCTCATCCGGTCATGAGGAGGTCACCGTGAGCGTTAGCCCGCCCCGGCGCATGCCTCCGGGATTCTCCACCATCGTCTTCGTCGTGCTGCTCTCCCTGGTCCTGGGCGCGGCGCTGGGCAGCACCTACCTGCCGCGCTACTTCCCCGGCATCGGCGGCGCGCCTTCGCTGCCGCTGGCCCCGCCCGCCGCCCCTGCCACCCCCGGGCCGCTGCAGGGACCGTCCCTGACGGTGCCGCGGGCGGTGGAGACCGAGGAGTCGGCGGTGATCAAAGCCGTGGAGAAGGTGCGCCCGGCGGTCGTGAACATCACGACGCAGGCCCGGGTGCAGACCTTCTTCGGCGTCTTCCCCCAGGAGGGCGCCGGGTCGGGGGTCGTCGTCCGCAGTGACGGGCTCATCCTCACCAACTTCCACGTCGTCCAGGGGGCGCAGGACATCACCGTCACCCTGCTCACCGGGAAGAAGCTGCCCGGGCGCGTGGTCGGTGCCGACCGCTTCACCGACCTGGCAGTGATCAAGGTGGAAAGCGACCGCGCCCTGCCCGTGGCGGAGCTGGGGACCAGCAGCAACCTCAAGGTGGGGCAGATGGCCATCGCCATCGGCAACCCCTTCGGCCTGGGCAGCAGCGTGACGGTGGGGGTGATCAGCGCCCTCAACCGGAGCATTCAGATCAGCCCCGACTTCGTGGTGGACAACCTGATTCAGACTGACGCGGCCATCAACCCGGGGAACAGCGGGGGCGCGCTGGTGGACAGCGCGGGGCGGCTCATCGGCATCAACACCGCCATCGTCCGCGATGCCCAGGGCATCGGCTTCGCCATCCCCGTGGACATCGCCGTCAGCATCATGAACCAGCTGATCCAGACCGGGCGCGTGGTCCGGCCGGCGCTGGGGATCATCCTGGGCGGAGAGATCGACCCGCTGATCCAGCAGTCCTACGGCCTGCCCACGGACCACGGGGTGATCGTGCAGGATGTGCCGCCGGGCAGCCCCGCGGCCACCGCCGGCATGGCACCCAACGACATCATCGTGGGCATCGACGGCCAGACGATCAGAGGGATCAACGACCTGCGGCGCGCCCTCTTCGAGAAGCGGCCGGGGGACCGGGTGCAGGTGCAGGTCATCCGCGGCGGGCGGCGCATCACCCTGACGGTTGTCCTGACCGAACTGCGCCAGTAGCGGCGGCAGCGCCCGGTGTCCCTCCCGACCGCGGAGCGGCTGGTTGGCCAGCTGGTGATGGTGGACTTCTCCGGCCGCTCCCCGTCGCCCCGCGTCTCCCGCCTGATCGCGCGGCGGCACCTCGGCGGGGTGGTCCTCTTCCCCAAGAACATCGAGAGCGCAGCGCAGACGGCCCACCTCTGCCGGGAGCTGCAGGAGCTGGCGCGGCAGGCCGGCGCGCCGCCGCTGTTGATCGCCGTGGACCAGGAAGGCGGCGCGGTGGAGCGGTTGCCGCTGGGGCTGCCGGGAGCGATGGCGCTGGGGGCCACGGGCTCCGCAGCGCTGGCCGAAGAGGCCGGGCGCCTGGCCGGGCGGGCGCTGTGCGCCGCGGGCTGCGGTATCGACTTCGCCCCCGTCCTGGACGTCAACTCCAACCCCGGGAACCCGATCATCGGGATCCGCTCCTTCGGCGAGGATCCGGAGCTGGTGGCCCGGCTGGGCAGCGCCTTCGCCCGCGGCCTGCGTCAGGCCGGTGTGGCGGCCACCGGCAAGCACTTCCCCGGGCACGGCGATGCGGACCGCGACTCCCACCTGGACCTCCCGGTGGTGGGACACGCGGTGGAACGGCTGGAGGCGGTGGAATTCCTCCCGTTTCGCCGGGCGATCCAGGAGGGGCTGCCGGCGCTGATGACCGCGCACGTGGCCTTCACCGCCTTCTCCCCCCTCCCGGCCACCCTTTGCCCGCCGCTGCTGGAGGGGGTGCTGCGTCGGAGGTGGGGGTTCGACGGCGTCGTCTTCACCGATGCGCTCTCCATGGCCGCGATCAGGGACCACGTGGGGGCCGGCACGGCGGCGGTCCTCGCCCTGCTGGCGGGCGCCGACGTCTTGCTGGCCCTGGGGGAGGCGGAGCTGCAGGAGGAGGTCTTCGCCGCGGTGGACCGTGCCGTCGCCGAGGGCGTGCTGAGCGTGGCCCGCCTGCGGCAGTCCCGGCAGCGCGTGCAGCGGTTGCGGGCGGCTGTCTGTCCCCCGGCCGGGCCCAAGGAGGGCCCCGCGGTGGCACAGGCCGGGGCGGAGGGGGCGAAGGCGGAGGAGGCCGGGGTGGAGGAGACGGGCCCGCGGGCGCGGGCGGAGGAGATGGCCGCACAGGCGGTGACGGTCGTGCGCCGCGCGCCGGGGATGGTTCCGCTGCCGGAAGGGCCGGTCCTGGTGGTCACCCTTGCTGCCAGCGGGGACACCTCGGCCGGTGGCGCGGGTCCGACCCTGGGGGAGCTGCTGCGGGCGCTGCACCGCCCGGCGCGGGACGTCTGGCTGCCGCCAGGGGAGGGGTGGGATGGCGCACCTGGAGAGCGGGGGACCGTCATCCTCGTGACCTACAGCCGCGGCAGCCCGTCGCCCTGGCAGGTGGAGCTGGTCCGCCGGGCGCAGCGGGTGCACGGCCACCGCCTGGTCCTGGTGGCCACGGGGACGCCCTACGACCTGGCCGCCACCCCGACGGTGTCCACCTATCTGGTCACCTACGGCCGGGAGCCCGTGCTCCTCTGGACGGCGGCGCGGGTCCTG
>JBBIIQ010000044.1:5463-11582 GCA_037446405.1 Armatimonadota bacterium
ATCGGCACCACCCCCGGAGGACCCCACGGGCCGCGTCCCCGCCGCGGGGGCACCTGCCCGTCACCATCCCCGGCCTCCATCCCGCGGGGACGGGCATCGTGTGGTAGACTGCCCACGTGTTCCGGGCTGCGTTGCGGACCTACCTGGAAGCGGCGGCGCGGCGGGCGATGGCCGCAGGAGCCCTCCCCGCCGTCCCCCTGCCCGAGGTGGAGGTGGACGTCCCCCGCGGGCGCCGCCACGCCGACTACGCCAGCAACCTGCCGCTGGTGCTGGCCCGCTCCGCCGGGCGGCCGCCGCGGGAGGTTGCCCGGGTGCTCGTCGACGCCCTGGAGCTCCCTCCGCAGCAGGTGACCCGGGTGGAGGTCGCCGGCGCCGGATTCATCAACTTCTTCCTGGCTCCGGCCTGGCTGCACGAGCTGCTGCGGCACATCCACGCTGCCGGAGAGGCGTATGGCAGCCGGGACGTGGGCGGGGGCAGGCGGGTGAACATCGAGTTCGTCAGCGCCAACCCCACCGGGCCGCTGCATATCGGCAGCGGGCGCAACGGGGTGATTGGCGACGTCCTGGCCAACCTCCTGCAGGCGCTGGGCTACCGGGTCACCCGGGAGTACTACATCAATGACGCCGGGCTGCTGGTGCACACGCTGGCGCAGAGCGTGGCCTACCACTACGCCGCGCACTTCGGCCGGGAGCAGCCCTTCCCCGAGGACGGCTACCGCGGGGAGTACGTGCGGGAGCTGGCGCTGCGCCTGGTCCAGCGGGACGGCGCCGCCTGGCTGGAGCGGCCGGAGGAGGAGCGGCTGGCGGCGTTCCGCGACTTCGCCCTGGGCGAGATCCTGGCGGACATCCGGCGCACCCTGGAGGCCTTCGGCATTCACTTCGACGTCTGGTTCAGCGAGCGCAGCCTCTACGAGCAGGGCGCCGTGGACCGGGTCCTGGCCATCCTGCGGGAGCGGGACCTGCTCTACGAGCAGGACGGCGCCGTCTGGTTCCGCTCCACCAGCTTCGGCGACGAGAAGGACCGGGTGATCATCCGCAGCAGCGGCTGGCCCATGTACTACGCGGCAGACATCCCCTACCACCTGAACAAGCTGGAGCGGGGCTTCGACCACCTGATCAACGTCTGGGGGATCGACCACATCGGCGACGTCGCCCGGGTCAAGGGAGGGCTGGCGGCGCTGGGCGTGGACGTGAGCCGCTTGGAGATCGTCCTCTACCAGCATGTGCGCCTGCGCAACGAGGGGGAGCTGCTGCGTATGTCCAAGCGGCGGGGGGAGTACGTGACCCTGCAGGACCTGCTGGAGGCGGTGGGGCGGGACGCGGCGCGCTACTTCTTCTGCATGTACAGCCCCTCCGTGCCCATGGACTTCGACTGGCAGCTGGCGCGGGAGAGGTCCCAGGAGAATCCCGTCTACTACGTGCAGTACGCCCACGCCCGCATCAGCAGCATTCTGCGGGAGGCGCTGACGCACCCTGTGGGGCGGGAGGTGGTGGCTCCGACGGTTGCGGCGGGCGGGCGGGTGTCGGAGGCCGCCATCCAGCGGGCCGACCTCTCCGTCCTCACCCACGAGGCGGAGATCGCCCTGCTGCACGCCCTGGGGGAGCTGCCCGAGGTGATCCAGGCCGCCGGAGTGCGGCGCGAGCCGCAGCGGCTGTGCGCCTACGCCCGCGGGCTGGCCGAGGCGTTCCACGTCTTCTACACCCAGTGCCGGGTGCTCTCCGACGACCCCGTGCTCACCACCGCCCGCCTGATCCTGGCGGACGCCGTGCGCCTGGTGCTGCGGCGGACGTTGGGCCTGATCGGGGTCTCCGCCCCCGAGCGGATGTGACCGCGCCTCCCCCTGGGCGAGAGGGGGGCGCATAGGGTATAGTGACGAGGAGGAGGCCGGGAGCCCGAAGGCGAACTGCAGAGCGGCCACTCGACGGAACGGCCTTTCCGAGCCAGCATCCCGATCGACAACATGACGTGCAGGCGTCTGGAGCGCGCCGGCCGTTCCCTAGACCTTGAGGTCAGACTCACGCACACCGAACTCCCAATGGCGACCACCCAGAGGAGACACCTGATGCGCACGACCGCCGCCGCGTTGCTGGTGCTGGTCCTGGCCGCGCCTGCCTGGGCCGACATCTTCACGGACATCAGCGGGCTCCCGGCGCAGCGGGCCATCGAGCGCCTGGCGGCCAAGGGGGTTGTCCGCGGGACGGCCGACGGCCGGTTCCTCCCCGGCAGCGTGGTCACCCGCCTGGAGATGGTCCTCTTCCTGGTGCGCCTGCTGGCTGTCTCCGGGCAGGGGCTGGTGCCGCCGGACTTCCGGGACCTGGAGCGGATCCCCCAGGGGGCCCGCCCCGCCGTGGCCGCCGCGGTCAGCCTGGGGACGGTGTCGGCGCGCAGCGTTGAGCTGAAGAAAGGCGACATCCTCTATACCCTGACCGTGGACAAGGTGGCCTACGGCCCCCAGGAGGAGGTGCTCCTCACCTTTGTCATCAGCAACACGGGGAAGGAGGATGTCCTCTTCGAGTACCACAACTCCCAGTTCCACGACTTCATCGTCCGGGCGGCGGACGGCATGGAGGTGGCCCGCTGGTCGCTGGGGCGGGCCTTCCTTCCCGTGGAGAAGCCGGTGCCGCTGGCCGCCGGCAAGTCCATGAACTTCAACACCCGGTGGCGGCAGCTGGACCAGAACGACCGGCCCATCGCCCCCGGGCGCTACGAGATCGTCGCCGTGCACACCACCAAGACCTCGCCCACCGCGCTCTCCCTCTTCTTCCAAAAGGGGCTGGTGGTGGGGTATCCGGACAACACCTTTCGGCCCGACCAGCCCGTCACCCGGGCGGAGCTGGCCGCCCTGGCCGTGCGCGCCGGGGGCCTGGATGCCGAGGCGTTCGCCCGGGCCGCGGCGACCCTGCCCGTCTCGGACGACGCCGCGGTGTTGCCCTGGGCGCGCGGCAGCGTGGCCGTGGCCATCGAGCGGAAGATGATCCCCCTGGTGGACGGCGCCTTCAGGCCGGCCCAGGGAGCCACGCGCGCCGACGCCGCCGTGGCCCTGGACGTGCTTATGGGGCTGCTGAAGAAGTACGACTTCCAGAAGGGGGTCTTCCGCGGGCTGCAGGAGAGCCGCCCGCCCACCATCACCATCGAGGACGAGAAGAAGGCGGTGCGCACGTTCCGCGTGGCCGCGGCTCATGCGGTCTACCGCAACGACCGCCACGCCTCCCTGGGGGCGCTGCGGCCGGGGGATGCCCTGCAGTTCCTCAAGGAGAGCGACGTGGGCGACGTGGTCTACATCGAGGCCACGGGACCGTGACCGCCGGCGGGGGGCGACGATGAAGTTCTTCCTGGACACGGCCAATCTGGAGGAGATCCGCCAGGCGGTGGCCTGGGGGCTGTGCGACGGGGTGACCACCAACCCCACCCTGGTGGCCCGCGAGGGGCGGGAGCACAAGGCCCAGATCCTGGAGATCGCCAGGCTGGTGGGCGGGCCCATCTCCGTGGAGACCACCAGCGACGACGCTGAGGAGATGGTGCGCCAGGGGGTGGAATTTGCCGGCTGGGCCCCCAATGTGGTGGTCAAGGTGCCGATGACTCCTCAGGGGCTGCAGGCCTGCCGCCAGCTGCGGGGGCGGGGCGTCGCCGTCAACGTCACCCTGACCTTCTCCGCCAACCAGGCGCTGCTGGCCTGCAAAGCGGGCGCCACCTTCGTCAGCCCCTTCGTCGGGCGGCTGGACGACATCGGCCACGACGGCATGCAGGTGGTGCGGGATGCCGTGCAGATGGTGCGCACCTATGGATTTTCCACTCAGGTGCTGGCGGCCAGCCTGCGTCACCCGCTGCACGTCACCGCGGCAGCGCTGGCCGGCGCGCACATCGCCACCATGCCCTTCAAGGTCCTGGAGCAGCTCTTCAAGCACGCGCTCACCGACGTGGGCCAGGCGCGCTTCCTGGCCGACGCGGCGAAGCTGCAGGCGGAACTGGAAAAACCCAAAGCCAGGGTGTGATGCCCCGTGCTCGCCATCGCTGATCTGCAGGAGAAAACCCTCGCCGAGCTGCAGGAGCTGGCCAAAGAGCTGAACATCGCCAACCTGCGGCGCTACCGCAAACAGGAGCTGATCATGCGCATCCTGCAGGCCCAGACGGAACGGGAAGGGTTGATGTTCCGCGCGGGCATCCTGGAGATCATGACCGAGGGTTACGGGTTCCTGCGCACCAGCGGCTACCTCCCCGGCCCGGAGGACATCTACGTCTCCCCCTCGCAGATCAAGCGCTTCGGCCTGCGCGTGGGCGACGAGGTGCTGGGGCAGGTCCGCCCGCCCAAGGACAACGAGAAGTACTTCGCCCTGCTGCGCGTCGAGGTGGTCAACGGTCTGGACCCGGAGCAGGCGCGCAACCGGCCCAACTTCGAGCAGCTGACACCGGTCTTCCCCCACGAGCGGATCAGGCTGGAGATGCCCGACGGCGACCTCACCGTGCGCGTCGTGGACCTCTTCGCGCCCATCGGCAAGGGGCAGCGGGCGATGATTGTCTCTCCGCCCAAGGCCGGCAAGACCACCCTGCTGAAGCGGATCGGCCAGGCGGTGGTGCAGAACCACCCGGAGATCTACCTGATCGTCCTCCTCCTGGACGAGCGGCCAGAGGAGGTTACGGACATGCGCCGCTCCGTGGAGGCCGAGGTCATCGCCAGCACCTTCGACCGGCCCCCGGAGGAGCACATCCAGGTGGCCGACCTGGTGCTGGACCGGGCAAAGCGCCTGGTGGAAGGCGGCCGGGATGTGGTCATCCTGCTGGACAGCCTGACGCGTTTCTCCCGCGCCAACAACCTGGTCATCCCGCCCTCAGGCCGCACCCTCTCCGGCGGGCTGGACCCGGCGGCGCTGCACCGGCCGAAGCGCTTCTTCGGGGCGGCGCGGAAGATCGAGGAGGGGGGCAGCCTGACCATCGTCGCCACCGCCCTGATCGACACCGGCAGCCGCATGGACGACGTCATCTACGAGGAGTTCAAGGGCACCGGCAACATGGAGCTGCACCTGAACCGCAAGCTGCAGGAGCGCCGCACCTTCCCGGCCATCGACATCAAGATGTCGGGCACGCGCCGGGAGGAGCTGCTCCTCACCGACGAGGAGCTGCGCAAGGTCTGGGTGCTGCGCAAGAGCCTGGAGCAGCTGGACACGGTGGCCATGACCGAGCTGATCCTGGACCGGCTGCGCCGCACCCCCAACAACGCCGGGTTCCTGCGCTCCATCGTCAAGAGCGCGGAGGAGGACGCCGTGGGCTCGTAAACGGGAGGAATCTGGAGCGCGAAAGAGAAATTCCCCGAAAATCACTGATCCGACGGATCCTGCGAACTCCAGTTCGCAGGATCTTTCGTTAGACAGAAAAATCGCCCGTTTTCTGCAGGACTTTGCCGTGGGGCGTCGAACCATGGCGCGGGAAGAGGCACTCCCGAATGCCCTTCGCGGCGGCCAGCCCGCCAGGATGCGGGCGTAGTTGTAGGCCGCGGCCGGTCCGTTTTCGCTGCTTTCATCGATTTCCAGCGCCCTTTCCTGGACGGAGGAGATGGGCAACCGCGCACTTCCTGCACTCCTGCTCGTCGCGCTGCTGGTTCCGCTGCCAAAGGCGTTTTCCGCGCCCGGGCCGGCGGCGTCCGGTCCCTTCGTCGACGTGCCGCCGACCGGCACGGTGCAGGTTGCCGCGCAGGTCCGCCGCCTGGCGCTCCTCCACGGGCTGGGGGTGTTTGCCCAACCCCAGCCCACAAACGCAGCGGCGCCGGCCATGGCTCCTCCGGCGCCGCCCGCGCCAGCTGCGGCGTCCGTCCCTGCGGACCCTGCTGCCCAAGGAGGGGGCAGTGGGCCAGGCACCCGTCATGCCGCGGACTCGCCGCCACGCGGGGCGGCGCTGCACCATCGGGTGGCCGCCGGCGACACCCTCTTCGACCTCGCCCGCCGCTACGGCACCACCGTCGACGCCATCGCCGCCGCCAACACGCTCTCCTCCCCGCACGCCCTGCGGATCGGCCAGGAGTTGATCATCCCGGCGGGGACGAAGACGCCGGCCGCGGCGGGATCCGCCCCGCGGCGGCCGACCGCCCGGTCCGCGGCCGCCATCGCCTACCGCGTGCAGCCGGGGG
>JBBIIQ010000045.1:0-11426 GCA_037446405.1 Armatimonadota bacterium
GGAGACGGGGGGCCGGGCCGTCATCCGGGGGTCGACGCACAGGCCTACGCGGCCGCTACACTCCCCCGTGGGCATGATCCAGGCGAAGAACCCGGGCGCCCACTCCCGGCCGAAGTAGAGCTCGGGGGCGTCGTCTGCCTCCAGCCGTAGCCCCTCCATCTCGTACTGCAGCCCGTGGACGAGCAGGCGGTGCTGCGGCAGGCCCAGCGTCTGCGGCAGGAGCGCGCGCGCCCCCTCGGCGTCGACCACCAGCGGCGCGCGGAAGGTCAGCCGCCGCCCGCGCCGCTCGGCCTCCACGGTCACCAGGCCGTTCGCCCGGGTGCCGCCCCGTGCCCTGGTCTCCAGGACCACCTCCGCCCCAGCGGCCTGCGCCTGCGCTACCAGCCAGCGATCGAAGCGGTCGCGGTCCACGACGTGGGAGTCGATCACCGGCCGCCTGACCGTGACGGCGCTCCCGTCGGGGGCGTACAGCGTGGCGGCGCGCAGGGAGGTGCGGGCCAGCGACATCGGGATGGCGAATTCCCGGAAGGCGTGCGCCGAGAGCTTGCCGCTGCAGTGGGGCGGCGCTCCGACGACCCCGTGCTCCTCCAGGAGCAGGGTGCGCAGGCCGGCGTTCGCCGAGGTCCAGGCGGCCATCCCTCCCGCCGGCCCGCCACCGACGACGATCACGTCCCAACGGTCGGAAGACCCTGCGCTCATGCGGGCGGAACCGCGCCGCCTCTCACCACTCCGTAGCAACCCCCTGCAGCGCCCGCAGCATGTGCCACGTGTCCTCCGCAAAGCCAAGGTCCAGGTCTTCGAGGTACCGCTCGATCTGCACCCTCATGCCACCCTCCCGCAATCGCGTGAGCCAGCCGCGACCGCCGACCGCTCCCAGGCCCTGCGGCCCTCATTATCGGGCGCCTGGAATGCAGTAGCAAGCCTCGGCCCCGCCCGCTGGAAATGGTGCCGACGTCCTGGTACCGTGAACACGAGAATGACCCGCGGACTTCGCCTGTTGCTGGTCCTGCCGGCGCTGCTGGCCGCCCTGGCGCTTTCCGCCGGTGGCGCGGAGCCCCTCTTCAAGAAGGGCACGCTGACGCTGCTGGCGCCGGGGAAGCGGGTCGTCCTGCAGGTTGAGGTCGCCGACACCCCCGTCGCCCGGGCGCAGGGGCTGATGTTCCGCCGCAGCCTGCCGGAGGGTGTGGGGATGCTCTTCGTCTTCGAGACCGAGGGCCGCTGGGGCTTCTGGATGAAGAACACCCTGATCCCCCTCTCCATCGCCTTCATCGACCGCTACTGGAAAATCGTGGACATCCAGGACATGGCCGTCGCCCCCGACCCGCAAGCGGGACCGTTCACCATCTACGAGGCGCGGGCGCCCGCGCGCTACGCCCTCGAGGTGCGGCAGGGGCTCTTCCGCAAGTACGGTGTCACGGTGGGCACGCGGGTGATCTTCCGACGGCATGAGTGAGCCCACCCTGCCGCGCACCGAGCCGGCCCCCGAGCGGCGCGAGGAGACCCTTCTCGCCCGGCTGCGGCGGAAGGAGGCCGAGCTGGCCGCCCTGCGAGAGATCAGCCGCGCCGTCGGCGCGGCCCTGGACCTGGACACCACCCTGGCCCTGGTCACCCGCAAGACGGCGGAGGTCACGGGGATGGACTCCTGCTCCGTCTACCTGCTCGACCCGGCGGGGGAGTTCCTGGTGCTGCGGGCCACCACCGGGCTGGCCCAGGAGGCCATCGGCCGGGCGCGGCTGCGCTGGGGCGAGGGGATGACCGGATGGGCGGCCAGCCACGCCGCGCCCGCGGCCAGCAGCGACGCCGCCCAGGATGCCCGCTTCGTCTACCTGCCCGAGACCCGCGAGCTCGCCTTCCGCTCGCTAGCCGCCGTGCCGCTGCAGAGCGGGGGGCGGGTGCTGGGCGCGATGAACGTGCAGACGCGCGCCGTCCACGAGTACAGTCCGGAGGAGATCGACCTGCTCTCCACCATCGCTGACCTGGTGGCGGGGGCCATCGAGAAGGCGGCGCTCTACGACAGCATGCGCCGCCAGATCGGGGAGCTCTCCACCCTGGCTGAGGCCAGCAAGACCCTCACCGCGCCGCTGTACCTGGAGGAGATGCTCCGCCTGATCGCCGAGATGGCCACGCGGTTGATGCGCGCCGCCGGATGCGTCATCTACCTGCTGGATCAGGAGAGCGACCGGCTGGTGCCCGCAGCGGCCCACGGGGGCGACGGCGGCACGGAAGGGGGCGGGGAGGACCTGCTGGCCGGCCTGGCCGAGGAGGCGGTGCGCGCCGGGCGGCCGCTGGCCGTCGCCGACATCCGGGAGCGAGCGCCCCAGACCCTCCCCCGCGCCGTCCTGGCCGTCCCTCTGACGGTGCGGGGCAAGACCATCGGCGCCTTCCTCGCCGCGCGCGGCCGGGCCCACCAGTGGTCCGCGGAGGAGGTGGAGCGCCTCTCCACGCTGGCCCACCAGACCGCCCTGGCCATCGAGAACAGCACGCTGGTGGTGCGCTCCGCCCTCGTGCGGGAGATGCACCACCGGGTGAAGAACAACCTGCAGACCATCGCCATGCTGCTGCGGCTGCAGCTGCGGGGAGACCGGCCGGTGAGCGGCCGGGAGGTGCTCACTGAGACCGTCAACCGCATCCTCAGCATCGCCGCCGTCCACGAGATCCTCTCCGTGGAGGGCTTCCGCATGGTCAACGTCCGCCAGCTGGTGGAGCGGGTGGCCCGCTCGGCGGTGGAGAACATGCTCCCCGCCTCCTCCGGCATCACCGTGGAGGTGGGCGGAGACGATCTCTACCTCCCCTCCCAGCCGGCCACCTCCCTGGCCCTGGCCGTGAACGAGCTGGTGCAGAATGCCGTGGAGCACGCCTTCCCCGGCCGGGCGCAGGGGCGGATCACCATCCGCCTGGGGCGGCGCGAGGAGGAGTGCTTCCTGGAGGTGCAGGACGACGGGGTGGGGCTGCGGCGGCGGGAGGGGCAGGGGGAGACGTTGGGGCTGCAGATCGTCCGCGCGCTGGCCACCGAGGACCTGCGCGGCACCTTCACCCTGGAGAGCGGGCAGGGGACGCGCGTCCTCATCTCCTTCCCCCGGCCGCAGACGCCGTGAGCCTGCGCGTCGTCATCGCCGACGACGAGGCCGTAATCCGCATGGGGCTGCGGGCCATGCTGGAGGAGCGGGGCTACCGTGTGGTAGGGGAGGCGGGGGACGGGCGGCGGCTGCTGGAGCTGGTGGAGCGGCTGCGTCCGGACCTGGTCTTCCTGGACATCAAGATGCCGGGCCTGGACGGCCTCGCCGCGGCGGAGCGGCTGGCTGAGACGCACCGCCTCCCGGTGATCATCCTCACCGCTTACGGCGAGCGCGATCTGGTGGACCGGGCGCGGCAGGCAGGGGTGATGGGCTACCTGATGAAGCCGCTGCGGGAGGCCGACCTGCAGCCGGCCATCGAGGTGGCCCTGGCCCGCTTCCGAGACCTGCAGGCGCTGGCCGAGGAGGTCAGCGGCCTGCAGGAAACCCTGGAGGCGCGGAAGCTGGTGGAGCGCGCGAAGGGTGCGCTGATGCAGCGACTGGGCCTGAGCGAGGAGGACGCCTACCGGCGGATGCAGCGCGCCAGCCGCAACACCCGGCGCCCCATGAAGGAGATCGCGCGGCGCATCCTCGAAGGCGAAGATCTCCCTTGACGGCGGCGGTAATCCTGGTACCATTCTAAACGAAGTAGACCCGAAACCGGAGCGTGGGGGCCGCGACGCCTCTCCCAGCCGGAGAGGCGTCGCGTCTGTCTTTTCCGGGCGGCAGAGCCGCCGCAGGCCCCACGGCACCAGGGGGGAAGCGCCGATGTCGATCACCGAGCCCCGCACCGCCGCAGCCCGGGTGACCACGCCGCAGGAGGTCATGGAGCTGTGCCGGCAGCAGGGCGTGCAGATGGTCGACCTGCGCTTCTGCGACCTGCTCGGCACCTGGCAGCACTTCTCCCTCCCGGCGGAGGAGTTGAGCGCCCGGCTCTTCAGCGAGGGGATCGGGTTCGACGGCTCCAGCATCCGCGGCTTCCAGCAGATCCACGAGAGCGACATGCTCCTGCTCCCGGACGCCACCTCGGCGCGCATCGACCCCATGAGCCGCGTGCCCACGCTGCTGCTGGTCTGCGACGTGCTGGACCCCATCACCCGGGAGCCCTACTCCCGCGATCCCCGCGGCGTGGCCCGGCGGGCGGAGCGCTATCTGGCCGCCTCCGGCATCGCCACCACCAGCTACTGGGGTCCGGAGGTGGAGTTCTTCGTCTTCGACAGCGTGCGTTTCGACCAGAACGCCCACTCGGGCTACTACTTCGTGGATTCCGTCGAGGCAGCCTGGAACACGGGCCGGGACGAGCAGCCCAACCTGGGCCACAAGCTGCGGCACAAGGAGGGCTACTTCCCGGTCCCGCCCGCGGACTCCCTGCAGGACTTCCGCTCGGAGGCCGTGCTGAAGATGCGCCAGGCGGGCCTGCCGGTGGAGGTGCACCACCACGAGGTGGCCACCGCGGGACAGTGCGAGATCGACCTGCGCTTCGCCACCCTCACCGAGATGGCGGACCGGGTCCTGCTGTACAAGTACATCCTGAAGATGCACGCCCGGGCGCACGGCAAGACGGTGACCTTCATGCCCAAGCCGCTCTTCGGCGACAACGGTTCGGGGATGCACACCCACCAGAGCCTGTGGCAGGAGGAGCGCAACCTCTTCTTCGACCCCCAAGGGTACGCCCAGCTCAGCGAGACGGCGCGCTACTACATCGGCGGGCTGCTGGCCCACTCCCCGGCGCTGCTGGCCTTCTGCGCTCCGACCACCAACTCGTACCGCCGCCTGGTCCCGGGCTACGAGGCGCCGGTGATCCTGGCCTACTCGCAGCGCAACCGCAGCGCCTGCGTGCGCATCCCCGTCTACTCCGCAGACCCGCAGACGAAGCGGATCGAATACCGGCCGCCGGATGCCTCCAGCAACCCCTACCTGGCCTTCGCTGCCATGCTCATGGCCGGCCTGGACGGGATCCAGCGCAGGCTGGACCCCGGCCCGCCGCTGGACGTGGACCTCTACGACCTGATGGCGCACAACGGGAAGGACGTGCGCCAGGTGCCGGGGACGCTGGCGGAGGTGCTGGACGCGCTGGAGGCCGACCACGAGTTCCTGCTGCGCGGGGGCGTCTTCACCGAGGACCTGATCCGCACCTGGATGCAGATCAAGCGGACGCGGGAGGTGGACGCCGTGCGGCTGCGCCCGCACCCCTGGGAGTTCATCCTGTACTACGACGTCTGATCGACGACACCGCCTGATCGACACCACCGCCGCCGCTTGACCGGCTCCGGTCTGCCGGCTATCGTGGCTTATTGAAAGTCATTTTCGGTAACTGCCGACGGACGGGCCATGGATCTGGAGCAGGCGGCCGGGTACCTGCGGGCGCGCGGGCGGAGGATGACCGTGCAGCGCCGCGCCGTGCTCCAGGCGCTGGCCGAGCTGGGCTGCGCGCGGGGGGTGGGCGAGATCCACGCCCGCGCCCGCCGCCTCGCCCCCCGCCTTGGCCTGGTCACCGTCTACCGCACGCTTGACGCGCTGGCGGCAGAAGGAGTGGTCCGGCCGGTCTTCCTGGGCGACGGCCGGACGCGCTACGAATCCGCGGAGGCCGAGCGGCACCACCACCACCTCGTCTGCCTTGGCTGCGGCCGCGTCGACCCCTTCGAGGGCTGCTCCCTGCAGCGGCTGGACGGCACCGTGGTGGGGAAGGGGTTTGCCGTCGCCACCCACCGGCTGGAGCTGTTCGGCTACTGCCGGGACTGCCGGGAGCGGGCGTGACCTCGTCTTCCCTGCCGCGGCGCTGGATCCTGGCCCTGCTGGCCGTGCTGGTGGGGGCCGGGTGCGCGCGGGTCCCCGCGGCCGCGGGGGTGGGCATCGTCACCTCCATCGATCCGCTGGCGGAGTTCGCCGGTCGGCTCGCCGGGCAAGGGACGGCCGTCCACGTGCTGGTGCCCCCGGGAGCGGAGGTGCACGACTACGAGCCGACGCCGGGGGACCTGCGACGGCTGGTGCCCGCGCGGCTGTTTGTCTACAACGGCGCGGGGCTCGAGCCCTGGGTGCCATCTCTGCGGGCACAGCTGCCGCCATCGGTGCACGTCGTCGAGGCGGTAGAAGGGCTGCCTCTGGCGGAAGCGGAGGGCGGTGTGGACCCGCACGTCTGGCTCGACCCGCTGCTGGCCGCCCAGCAGACGGAGCGCATCCTGGCGGCGCTGCTGCGCGTCGACCCCACGGGCCGCTCCCGCTACGAGGCCAACGCCGCCGCCCTGCGCGCCGACTTCCGCGCCCTGGACGCCGCCTACCGGCAGGGGCTGGCGCGCTGCCGGCGCAGGGCATTCATCACCGCCCACGCCGCGTTCGGGTACCTGGCGCGGCGCTACGGCCTGCGCATGGTGGCCATCAGCGGGCTGAGCCCGGAGGCGGAGCCGTCACCGTCCCGCCTGAAGGCCGTCGTCCAGGAGGCGCGGCGTACCGGCATCCGGGTGATCTACGTGGAGCCCCGGGGCGAGCGGCGGCTGGCGGAGACCGTCGCCCGGGAGATCGGGGGGCGCGCGGCGGTCCTCGACCCGCTGGAGAGCCTGCCGCCGCAGGCACGGCGCGGCGGGAAGTCCTACTTCACGGTGATGTATGAAAACCTCGCCCAACTCCTCCAGGGTCTGGACTGCCGCTAGCGCGCCGGTCGTGGAGCTGGAGCACGTCTGCTTCAGCTACGACGGCGAGCGCGTGCTGGACGAGGTCAGCCTGGTCATCGGGCGAGGGGACTTCCTGGGGATCATCGGACCCAACGGCGCAGGGAAGACCACGCTCTTGCGCATCCTCCTGGGCCTGCTGCGCCCCGCCTGCGGGCACGTGCGCCTCTTCGGCACAGAGGTCGGCCAGTTCCGTCAGTGGGAGCGCGTCGGCTACGTCCCCCAGAAGGGCGTGGCCTTCGAGAGCCGCTTCCCCGCCAGCGTCTTCGAGGTGGTGAGCAGCGGTCGCGTGCGCCGCAGCGGGCTGGGCCGGCCCCTGGCCGCGGCGGACTACGAGGCGGCGCAGCGCGCCCTGGAGACGGTGGGCATGGCCCCCTTCCGCGACCGGCTGATCGGCCGCCTCTCCAGCGGGCAGCAGCAGCGTGTCCTCATCGCCCGGGCGCTGGTCAGCGACCCGGAGCTCCTCGTGCTCGATGAACCCACGGTGGGCGTGGACGCGGAGGCGCAGGAGCAGTTCTACAGCCTGCTGCACCACCTCAACCGGGAGCGGGGCGCCACGCTGGTGCTCGTCTCCCACGACATCGGCGTGATCTCCCAGGAGGTGACGCGGCTGGCCTGCCTCAACCGCACCCTGGTCTTCCACGGCAGCCCGGAGGAGGCGGCGCGCTCCGGCGCGCTGGCCGAGATGTACCGCCTGCAGAGCTGGGTGGTGGCGCACCGGCACTAGCCGGGGTGGGCCGATGCCGGAAATCCTCCAGTACGGGTTCATGCAGCGGGCGCTGCTGGCGGGAGTGCTCATCGGGATCATCGCTCCCGTGATGGGCGTCTTTCTGGTGCTGCGCCGACTCAGCCTGATCGCCGACACGCTGGCGCACGTCTCGCTGGCCGGCGTGGCCGTCGGCCTCCTCATGGGCGCCTACCCGCTGGCCGGCGCCCTGGCCGCGGCGCTGCTGGGAGCGGTGGGCATCGAACGGCTGCGCAGCGGCGGCCTCTGGGGGGAGACCGCGCTGGCCATCTTCCTCTCCGGCGGCCTGGCGGTGGCCGTGGTCGTCATCGGCCTGGCCGACGGCTTCACCGTGGGGCTCTTCCCCTACCTGTTCGGCGCCATCACGGCGGTCCAGCCGCGGGACCTGTGGGTGACCTTCCTGCTGGGCCTGGGGGTGCTGGGCGCGGTCACCGTCTTCTACAAGGAGCTCTTCGCCATCACCTTCGACGCGGAAGGAGCGCGGGTGCAGGGCCTGCCGGTGGGGGGGCTGAACCTGCTGTTCACCTCCCTGGTGGCGGTCACGGTGGTGGCGGCCATGCGCGTGGTCGGCATCCTCCTGACCAGCGCCCTGATCGTCATCCCCGCGGTCACGGCGCTGCGCCTGGCCCGCAGCTTCCGCAGCGCCCTGGTCGTGGCCGTGGCCTGCTCGCTGCTGACGGTCCTGGGGGGGCTCGCCGCCTCCTTCTACCTGGACGTCCCGGCCAGCGGCGCCATCGTCCTCAGCGGAATCCTCCTGCTCGTCTTCGTCTCCCTCCTCGCCCCGCGGTGGTAGCCGGAGGAACGTCAGCGCAGCTGCTGCCAGGAGAGGATGGTCACGCCGATGCCTGCCGCGGAGACCAGGCGGGATGCCGCCAGGGGGTCGTAGCGGATGACCGTGGTGCCGTTGTTGTTCAAAAAGGAGGGACGGGTGTGGTTGGCGGTGTTGTGGTACATGGCGCCGATCAGGTCCACCAGGGCCTGCGGGCCCACCTCCATCCCGTCGGAGGTGTACACCAGCCCGTCGGCCGTGAACCTGGACTGCGCCCCGCCCTGCATGGTGAAGCGGCCGGTGGAGCCGCCCCGCGGAAACAGGGCCAGGGCGATCTTCTCGCGGGCCGCCGCGGCCCGCGCCGCGTCCGCCGGAGCGGTGCCGAAGTTTGTGCCGAAGATGTCGTGCTGGATGGTCAGGCTGGCGTTCTGGTCCACCACCAGGTTCCCCTCGATGGCCAGCGTGCCGTCGGGAATGGTCAACTGGCTCCCCAGGGAGAGGTTGCGCGTCCGCCCGCCGCAGGTCGCCCGCACACTGCCGCCGATCTGCACGTCGCCGGTGACGTAGATGGTGCCACGGATCACCCCGCCGGTGGTGCTCAGGTACGCCTGCAGGCAGTGGAACTCGTCCGCCGTGTAGACGGCGTCGTCGGGGGTGGTGGTGATGCCGGCGGCCAGGTTGACCGCAGCGTTGGCGGTGTTGTTCCGCGCCTCCTGCAGCAGCGGCGCGCTGGCCAGGGTGACCGCCGGCAGGATGCGCCGCCGGACGCGGTTCATGTAGACGTGGCGCACGTTTTCCTCCACCCGCAGCTGGGTGACGGTGGCAATGTCAGTGGAGCCGTTGCGCACCGTCAGGCAGGCGTAGTAGGTGAGCGGGGTGCAGGAGTGCGGCCAGCCACCGCCCTCCGGCTGCGCCTTGACGATGTCGCCGAAGACCCCGAGGATCCAGGGCGCCGGGTCGACGCCGGGGTCGGGGGAGTAGACCGGCCGGCTGGTGAATCCAAAGAGCTCCCAGTCGTTGAAGGTCCCGTCGCGCAGGGTCAGCGTCTCTACCGCGGTCTCGCTGACGGCGTTGAGGCGCGAACCGCTGTCCTGAAAGGTGATGTCCTGAAAGGAGCCCATGTTGGGGCCGCGGGGCACGCCCGGTCCCGCGGTCTGCCAGGGCGCCAGGTAGGTGCGCGAGTTCGCTCCCTGGGCCTCCACCGTGGAAACGCCGAACAGGCCGAAGGTGACCGGCGGACCGACCAGCGCCGTCGCCCGCACCTCCGCGGTGACTGTCCGCCCCGCGGTGGTGGCGCGGCCGCGGGCGGTGATCTGCACCACGTCCTCCGCGTGGTCCTCCACCCAGATCCAGAACTGGCCGCCGGCGAAATCCTCGGACGGGACTGCCGCGGGATAGCCCGGGGTGCGGTAGCTCGGGTCGGCCTTCAGCCGGACGACGGCCTCCTGCAGGCCGGCCTGCGCGACGTAGAAGCTGCGGGACACCGCTCCCTGGATCGTGGCGTGGGTGATGTCGGTGTTCATCATCCCCACCAGGCCCAGGCCGATGGCGCTGACCACCAGGACCACCAGCAGCACGGGGATGACGGCCATCCCCTCCTCCCCCCCGCGGGCGCACGGCATGCTGGACCTCCTAGTCGTTGTGCGGCACGAACTCGGTGCGGATGTGGCGGTCGGCGTCGCCGCGCGGCGTCCGCTCGTGCAGGGTTACGGTCACCGCCATCGCGTTGCCGGTGGCCGGGTCCCTGGCGATGGCAAACGCCAGCGCCTGCACGTTGCGCGCCAGGACCTGATAGGGGCCGCTGGTCATGGGGGCGGCGGCGATGAAGGTGGTGGTGGGGTCGCAATAGCGGCGCACCTCGCCGCTGGCCGGGTCCAGGACGATGTAGATCACCGCCTGCCACCGCGGCTTCCCTGTCGCCGCGTCCACGCTGAAGGCGCCGCTGCAGTCGGCCCGCGCGGTGACCAGGCCGATGGCCGCGCCTCCCGCGTAGACCTGCAGCCGGCCGGTGCTCATGGCCGATTCGCGCAGGTCACGGGCCATGCGGTCTACGGCCAGGCGGACGTCCTGCTGCACCGCCAGCCGCTCGCTGGCGGAAGCGGCGAACCTGAGGACGGGGATGAAGACCTGGTAGACTCCCACCAGGACCAGGGCGAAGACCGCCATGCCGACCACCAGGTCGGCCAGGGCGTAGCCGCGGCTGCCCTTACCTGGCCACACGGGTCTGCAGCGTGCGCGCATACTGATGTCCGCCCGGAGCGCGCCCACCCTGCACCGTCCAGCGGGCGGTGACGGCCAGGTCGACGTAACGCCCCCCGTCCGCGCAGCTCACGGTGAGGGTGTAGACCCGCCCCTGGCCGTCGGGCACCTGCTGCGTGCTGCTGGCACCGCAGCCCTGTGCCAGCAGCGTGGGCACGTCCAGCGCGGCCAGCCCCTCGAGGCGCTGCCGCGCCAGGTTAACCGCCACCGCCGCGCTCTCCCCGATGGTGCCGGCGGTGACCGAGGTGATGAGGAGGCCAAAGAGGGAGACCAGGGCGATGGCGTAGAGCGCCACCGCCAGCAGCACCTCCATCAGCCCGAAGCCGGCCTCACGGTGGGTCCTTCGCCGGTTCATCGTGTCCGCCCCCTGAAAACCGCGGCGGGAGAATCCCGCGGCGCTGCCTTCCCCGCAGCGCCACATCTGCCCGTTCGGGGAGTTACCGGGGCATCATCTAGAATGTGCCCTCAGGCAGGGCACGCTAGACCGGAGGGCGCACCGGCATCCGTTCCTTGACACTACCGAAGGCCCGGTGCTATGAGGAATCGGTAGGCACCGCGGCCACAGGCCGGGAGGGCCGTGCATGCGCATCGCGATGGCCCAGATCAACGCCGTCGTCGGAGACCTGGAGGGGAACACGCGGCGGATCTGCGAGGCCATCGAGACCGCGGCCGCGCACGGCGTCGACCTGGTGGCCTTCCCCGAGCTGGCCCTCACCGGCTACCCGCCCGAAGACCTCCTCCTCAAGCCCGACTTCGTCGCCGCCAGCCGGGAGGCGCTGCAGGAGGTGGCGCGGCGCACCCCGGCCGTGGGGGTGGTGGTCGGCTTCGTGGACGGAGACGACCACCTCTACAATGCGGCGGCGCTGCTGTACGACGGGCGCGTCGCCGGCGTCTACTACAAGCACCGCCTGCCCAACTACGGCGTCTTCGACGAG
>JBBIIQ010000046.1:0-11406 GCA_037446405.1 Armatimonadota bacterium
CAGCGGCTGGCCCTCGTGGCGGAGTACCGCGACGACCTGACCCGCGGCGAGCACGTGAAGCGTGTGGGCCAGACCTCCGCCCTCCTGGCGCGCGCCCTCGGCCTGGGGGAGGCCGAGGTGGAGATGGTGCGGCTGGCCGCCCCGCTGCACGACCTGGGGAAGATCGCCATTCCCGAGTCCATCCTGTTGAAGCCGGGCCGCCTGTCGCCCGGCGAGCTGGCGGTGATGCAGACGCACACGTCGATCGGCGCGGCCATGCTCTCGGGCAGCCGGCATCCCGTCCTGCAGATGGCCCAGCGGATCGCCCTCTGTCACCACGAGCGCTGGGACGGCGGGGGCTTTCCCCAGGGGCTGCGGGGTGAGGCCATTCCCCTGGAGGCGCGCATCGTGGCCGTGGCGGACGCCTTCGACGCCATGAACGCCGACCGGCCGTACCGCCCCGCGCTCTCCTCGGAGGAGGTGTGGGAGATCCTGGTGGACGGAGCGGGCAAGCAGTGGGACCTGGCCGTGGTCGACGCCCTGGCCTCCCTGGTGCGCATGGAGGTGCAGGCGGATCGCCCCTTCGACCTGGCCGGCTTCCTGGAACGCGAGCAGACGGTCCTGGACCCGCGGCGCTAGGCCCGGCGCGCCCGCTGCAGGCTCCCGCAGGTCTAAAACGCCGCGGGGGTGGCATATACCCAGTAGCCCGGGGGCACTCGGAGGCGTGGTCCTTTACACCGGCGGTGCCGGGGAGGGGTCGGTACGGAGGCATTCGACCAGCGGAAGGCGCGGGCCGCGGAACGCAGCGCAATCTGGGTCCGCCTGGCCGTCGTGGCCCTGGGCACCTTCGTCTACATCTCCGCCCTGGAGCGGGAGGGCAGGGTGGCGCCCCTGGCCTACCTGCTCCTGGGGCTGGCCTGGCTCTACGGCCTGTCCGTGCCCATCGTCCAGCCCTACCTGCGCCTGCCGCATCTGGTCTCCAGCTACTTCATCTCCATCGCCGACGCCATGTTCACCATGCTGTGGCTCCTGGCCACCGGCGGGTTCCACTCGCCGTTCTACGTGGCCATCTACGCCGCCGTGGTCTCGGTGGCCCTGCGCTTCAACCTGCGAGAGACGGCCGTCGCCGCGGTGGTCTATGCGACCACCTACATGGTCCTGCTCTGGCTGTTAGGGCAGCTGGCGGACAACCTGGCGGAGGTGCTCATCCGCGTGGGCTTCATCTTCGTCATCGCGGCCACCTCAGCGCTGCTGGCGCGGGAGTCCTTCCGTCAGGCGCGCGCCAAAGTGCGGATGCGTACCCGCCTGATGCGGGAGCTGCGCCTGCGGGAAGAGCGCTACCGCGCGCTCTTCGAGCGGGTCCCCGTGCCCCTCTACCGCGCCGCCCCCGACGGGCGGATCCTGGACGCCAACGACGCCCTGGTGGAGATGCTGGGCTACCCCGACCGGGATGCCCTGCTGGCCGCGACCACCACGGCGCTGCACGTCGACCCCGATGCACGGACGCTGTGGATGACCACCATGGCCCAGCACGGCCTGGTGCGCGACTTCATCGCCCGGCTGCGGCGTTTCGACGGCTCAGTCATCTGGGTGCGGGACAACGCCCGGGCGGTGCGGGACGACCATGGGCATGTGGTGGCCTACGAGGGCATGCTGGAGGACGTCACCGAGCGGCGGAAGGCGGAGGAGGTCCTGCGGCAGAACGAGGCGCGCCTGCGCCTGCTGGTCGACCAGATCCCCGCCCTGGTCTGGACCACCGACCGGCAGATGCGGTTCACCTCCTTCCTGGGGGCGGGGCTGGCGGTGCTGGGCCTGCGCCCCACCCAGGTGGTCGGCAGGACCCTGTACGAGGTCTTCGGCACCGGCGACCCGCGCTTCCCCGCCGTGGCCGCGCACCGCGACGCGCTGGAAGGCAAGGCCGCGGCGTACGAGATGAAGTGGGGCGGGCGGACCTATCAGGCGCACGTGGAGCCCCTGCGCGCCGCCGACGGCTCGATCGGTGGGACCACGGGGGTGGCCCTGGACGTGACGGAGCGGGTACGGACCGAGGAACTGCGCCTGGCCCTGGAGGCGGCACGCCGCCCCGCTGGCGGCCAGCTTTCCGGTTAGATTCCCGTATCGGGAGCAGTTGGCGGCGGCTGTTCGGGCTTGACATGCGAACATATGTTCGCCACACTGGAGATGCCGACGGGAGCTGGAAAGCATGCGGGACCTGCTGCCGCTGTCGCCATCGTCCCGGGAGCTTTGGCCGTCGCCCCGGGGGCTGGTCGTGCTCACCGGCCAGGATGCCTGCCTCACCGTGGGGCTGTTGCTGGCTCTTCGAGGAGCGGCCGCCGTCCGCCCGCTGCTCGTCGTCGACGGGGCGAATGCCTTTGACCCCTACCTGATCGCGGACCTGGCCCGTCGGCAGGGCCTGGAGCCGCGGCACCTGCTCGGGCGGATCCGCGTCTCCCGGGTCTTTACCTGCTATCAACTGGAGGCGCTGCTGGAGGAGCGGCTGCCGCGCGTGCGGGACCAGCTCACCCCCTCCGGCCTCTTCCTGTCCGGGCTGCTGGAGCCGCTGCTGGATGAGGAGCTCACGGAGAAGGAGGCGGAGCGCGTCTTCCGCCAGATCCTGGGCGCGCTGGACCGCGTGCTGCAGTGGCCCTGGACCGTGGTCGCCGCCTGCCCCGACAGCGCCCGTCCCCCGCCGGGCCGCGAGCACTTCCTGCCCCAGGTGAAGCGGCGGGCGCGCCTCCTTCTCCGGGTCACGGTGGAGGAGGAGGGGTGGCGGATCGGCGCCGAGGCGGAAGGCGCCACCTGGGTGTGGCAGCCCGCCGTAGGCGCCCTGACGGCCAGGCGGTGGAGATGAAGGAGGCCGATGATGGGACGGACCGTGGCCACAATGACACAGGTGGTCGACCAGGAGGCGGCCAACTTCAGCCGGTTCCGCCGGGCCCTGCGCAGGGAGGACCAGGAGGTCTTCGACCGCCTCTTCGCCGCAGCCCGTCACCACGCCGCCCCCGCCGCCTACCAGTCGCACGCCTCGCCCTTCGAGGTGATCCTGCTGGCGATGCTGCTGGAGCTGGGAAAGGCGGTGGTGGGGCTGCAGCGCCGCCTGGCGGAGCTGGAGGACGCCCGGCGAGGGCCGTGAGGCGGGGCGGTGCGGGCCTGGCTCTTCGACCTCTACCCCGCCGCTGAGGGGATGGTCCTGTGGTTCCTCGACACGGACGGCCGTCCCCACCGGCTGCTGGCGGAGTACCACCCGGCCTTCTACGCCGCGGGCCCCCGGGCGGCGCTGGACCGCCTGAGCCGCCTGCTGGAGGTGCGGGGGATCCCTGCGGACCTGACTCCCGTGGTCCGCCAGGAGCTCTTCAGCGGCGCCGAGCTGCCGGTGCTCCGTGTGGCGGTGCGTCACCCGCTGCACTTCCCGCTGGCCGTGCGGCAGGCGGCTGCGCTGCGCGCCCTCACCCTCTACACCTGCGATCTCAGCCCCGCGCAGCTGTTCCTCTACGAGCGCGACCTCTTCCCCCTCGGCGAGTACGACCTGGTGGCGTCCGGCGGCGTGCTGCGCGAGGCCGTCCCGCGGTCCCGTCCGGAGGACCTGGAGTACGCGCTCCCCCCGCTGGTGGTGATGCGGCTGCGCCTCGACGGCGACCCGGTCAACCCCAACCACGGGTGGCGCGGCGAGCTGGCGGTGGCGGTGGAGGGGGAGGAGGTGGTCCTGAGCGGCGAGCGCCCGGAGGACGTCGTCCGCAGCCTCAACCGGATGCTCTCCCGCTATGACCCCGACGTCCTGCTCTCGGAGTGGGGCGACACCTTCCTGCTGCCGCGGCTGCTGCGGCTCAGCCGGCAGACGGGGCAGCCGCTGCGGCTCAACCGGGACCCCCTGGCCGGGATCGCCCGTCGCCGCGGGCGGTCGTATGTCACCTACGGCAAGACCGTGTACGCCGCCGGCGCTCACCTTTTGCACGGGCGGTGGCACCTCGACCTGCGCAACTCCTTCATCTACAGCGAATCGGAGATGGCCGGCCTGCTGGAGATCGCCCGCCTGGCCCGCCTGCCGGTCCAGCGCCTGGCCCGCACCTCCACGGGCACGGCCATCTCCTCCATGCAGCTGGCCCGCGCCGTGCAGCAGCACATCCTGGTGCCCTGGCACAAGCGTGAACCGGAAGCCTTCAAGACCGCGGCCGAACTGCTGCTCACGGACAAGGGGGGCCTCACCTACCAGCCGCTGGTCGGCGTCTACGAGGGCGTGGGGGAGCTGGACTTCTCCTCCATGTACCCCACGATCATGGCGCGGTTCAACATCTCGCCGGAGACCGTCAACTGCTCCTGCTGCCGGGCGGGGGAGGTCGTCCCCGAGGTCGGCCACACGGTCTGCCGGCGGCGGCGCGGTCTAGTCCCGACGGTGCTGGACCACCTGCTGCAGCGGCGGATGTACTACAAGCAGCGCAGGCGCGAGACCACCGGCGCGCAGCGGGCCCTCTACGATCAGCGGCAGACGGCGCTGAAGTGGTGCCTGGTCACCTCATTCGGCTACCTCGGGTATCGTAACGCCCGCTACGGGCGCATCGAGGCGCACGAGGCCACCACCGCCTACGCCCGGGAGATGCTGCTGCGGGCCAAGGAGGTGGCGGAGGCCCGGGGGTTCCGCATGCTGCATGCCATCGTGGATTCCATGTGGCTGCAGCGGCCGGGGGCGGGGCCGGGGGCGTACGAGGCCCTGGCCCGGGAGATCGAAGCGGCCACGAAGCTGCCGATCTTCGTCGAGGGGGTCTACAGTTGGATCGCCTTCCTCCCCTCCAAGACGCACCCCGGTGTCGGCGTCCCCAACCGCTACATGGGCGTCTTCACCGACGGGAGCACGAAGGTGCGCGGCATCGAGGTGCGCCGCTCCGACGTCCCGCCGCTGGTGGAGGAGATGCAGGCGCGGATGCTGCAGGAGATGTTTGCCGCGCCGACGGTGGCGGCCCTGCAGGACAGGCTGCCGGAGGTCCTGGCGGTGCTGGAAGAGGCGCTGCTGCGGGTGCGGGAGGGCAGCCTCCGCCCCTGGGACCTGGCCCAGAGCGCCACCATCTCCCAGAGGCCGGAGGCGTACCGCAGCAACCACCCCATCGCCCTGGCGGCGCGGATGCTGGCCCGAAGCGGGATCCGCCTCCACCCGGGCGAGGCGGTCCAGTACGTGGTCACGGACGCGGACGCCGGGATTCCGGAGGACCGCGTCCGCCCCCTGACGCTGCTGGGGCCGGAGTGGTCCTACGATAGGGACTACTACGCCGAGCTGCTCATCCGCGCCGCCGGGACCGTCCTCGAGCCCTTCGGCTACTCGCGGGACCGTCTGTGGGATACCCTCAGTCGCGCGCCGTCAGGTCGGATTCGGGGTGGGGGGCCTCCGGCCCGAGCAGGTGCGCCGCGGGGCCGTGCGGGCGAAGCCGCTCCGCCAGCATCATCTGCAGCTCCCGCGCGTTCCGGGCGGAGTTCCCGCGGAAGTGGTTGTTGAACATGAGGTAGAGCCGGCGTACGTCGCCGGTCAGGCGCTCCGCGGTCTCCACCCAGGGGCGGAGCTCCTCGGGCGAGTACAGGTAGTTGTAGGCCTGCGCCGTGGAGACCCCCTGCTCCGCCAGCGCCGGATTACGCCCGTGGAACCGGATGAGGCTCCAGTCGGTGGTCGTCTCCAGCAGGGGGGCGGGGAGGTAGCGCACCGGCGCCAGATCGGCGATGACGTGGGCAAAGCCGTGCTCCCGCAGGTAGCCCAGCAGCGTGCGGCGGGCCTTGCCCTCCAGCCACTCCCGATGTCGCACCTCGATGGCCACGGGCCAGTTCTCCAGGTAGAGGGCCCAGGCGTCCAGGTAGTGGAAGAGCTCCTGGGTGAAACCCTGCCCCTTGGGGAACTGGAAGAGGACATAGCCCAGCCGCTCCCGCAGGCGCAGCGCGTCCACGAAGGCGGCGAAGTAGTCCCACACCGCCGTGAGGATCTCCTCGGGCAAGCGCATCGGGGAGAGGCTCTTCAGCACCTGCAGCGGTTTGGGCAGCAGGGGGAAGATCTCCCGGGGCAGGCGCGCCGGATCGCTGTCGTGCCAGGTCAGCCAGGCGAAGGCCTTGATGTTGAAGACGAACGGCGGCGGGACGGTCTCCGCCCACTGGACCGCCCGCTCCGCCGGCTGCAGCGCGTGGTAGGAGGCGTCCACCTCCACGGCGGGGAAGACGCTGGCGTAGTAGCGCAACCGGGCGCGGGGCCGGGTACGCACCCCCTCGGGGTAGAACTCGCCCACGAAGCTGGGGTCAGCCCAGGAGCAGGTCCCTGTGTAGATTTCGCAGCCGCGATAGAGCAGGGGCGCCGCGGGCGTACCGGCGGCGTCGGGAAACAGGCCCATATCGGCTCTAATGGTATTACTGGCGGGCGGGATTTTCAAAGGGGAGGGTTTGTCGCCGCAGGGGGCGGCGGGTATAATGAACCGGCCGGCAGGCCCGGAGGAAGGGTGCCGGATTCGCCAGCGTCTTTTTTTGTGTGCTGCGGAGGGCAGGGGTGCTGCGTATCCTCGGGCGGGTCACCATCGTGCTGCTGGTCCTGGCGGCGGTGCAGCTGGCGGCCGCGCCTGTGGGCCTGCGCGGCTGGCGGCCGTACCTGCAGCCGCCCCGGCTGCAGGTCAACCTCGGCCTGGATCTGCAGGGTGGCAGTCATATCGTCCTGGAGGCGCGCCAGACCCCGGAGGTGGCGGTGACGCGCGAGGCGGTCGATGCCGCCCTGGAGGTGATCCGCCGGCGGATCGACCAGCTGGGCGTGGTGGAGCCGACGATCCAGCGCGAGGGGGAGCGGAGGATCATCGTCGAGCTCCCCGGTATTGAAGACCCGCAGCGGGCGCTGCGCGTCATCGGGCAGACGGCGCTGCTGGAGTTTGTGAATACGGGGGCCCAGTCGTTGCCCGAGGGGGCCACGTGGAACGACGCGGGCACCGAGGTGACGCTTCCCGGGCCGGAGAAGCGGACCATCCCCCTGAAGAAGGAGGTGGTCGTCACCGGGGCGGATCTCGCCGACGCCCGCGCCGCCTTCGAGCAGGGGCAGGTGAGCACCGGCGCGCCCATCGTCACCTTTCAGTTCAAAGGCCCGGGGGCGAAGAAGTTCGAGGAGTTCACCGGCAGCCACATCGGGCAGTACCTGACCATCGTCCTGGACAACCGCGTGATCTCCTCGCCGGTGATTCAGAGCCGGATCACCGGCGGCTCCGGCCAGATCAGCGGCCGCTTCACCCTGGAGGAGGCCCGGGAGCTGGCGGTGCTGCTGCGCGCCGGCGCCCTGCCGGTCCCCGTGGAGGTCGTGGAGCGGCGGACCATCGGGCCGTCGCTGGGGCGGGACTCGCTGGAGCTGAGCCTGCGCGCGGGCGCCATCGCCGTGGTCCTGATTGTCGCCTTCATGGTCGCCCTCTACCGGGTGCCCGGCGTCCTGGCCAACACGGCGCTGCTGCTGTACGCCCTCTTCCTCTTCGCCGCGCTGGCCGCTCTGCGCGCCACCATGACCCTGCCCGGCATCGCTGCCTTCATCATCTCCGTGGGCATGGCCATCGACGCCAACGTGCTCATCTTCGAGCGGATCAAGGAAGAGCTGCGCGCCGGCAAGACCCTGCGCGCGGGCATCCAGTCCGGATGGGAGCGGGCCTGGAGCGCCATCCTTGACTCCAACGTGACCACGCTGGTGGGCGCGGCGGTCCTCTTCGTCCTGGGCACCGGGCCGATCAAGGGCTTCGCCACCACGCTCTTCATCGGGGTGCTGATCAGCATGTTCACCGCCATCGTCATCACGCGCATGCTGGTGGACGCGGCGGCCCGGCCGCCCCTGGACCGCTACCTCCGCTTCGGTCTGTGAGGAGGCGCACCGTGCGCACCTGGGACATCATCGGCAACCGGCGCTGGGGCTACCTCCTCTCCCTGCTGGTGGTCGTCCCCGGGGCGCTGGCCCTGGCCTTCTGGGGCATCAACTTCGGCATCGACTTTACCGGCGGGACCCTGCTCAACCTGCGCCTGGGAGAGGACGCCTCCCTGGACCAGGTGCGGGCCACCCTGCGGCCCTTCGGCCACGCGGACGCCGTCATCCAGAAGTCCGCTGACCGGCCGCGGGAGGTGCTGGTGCGCACCCGGCCGCTCGACGAGGAGCAGACGGCCCGGCTGGAAGCCGCCTTCGCCCGGGAGTACGGCGGCGCGGAGGTGCTGCGCGCGGAGCGCGTCGGCCCCACCATCGGCCGGGAACTGCGGCAGCGGGCGATCCAGGCGGTGGTCATCGGCCTCGTCCTGCAGGTGATCTACATCACCATCCGCTTCCGTTCCCTGCGCTTCGCCCTGGCCGCCGACATCGCCCTGGTGCACGACCTGCTGGTGGTGGTGGGGATCTTCGCCCTCACCAGGCGAGAGGTCGATTCCTCGTTTGTCGCCGTGCTCCTCACCGTGGTCGGGTACTCCATCAACGACACGGTGGTGATCCTGGACCGCATCCGCGAGAACATCAACCTGCGGCTGCGCGAGCCGTTCGACCGCCTGGTCAACCGCTCCATGCTGGAGGTCCTGGTCCGTTCGTTGACCACCGGGTTTGGCGCCATCGTGGCGCTGGTGCTCCTGTACTTCTTCGGCGGCCCGACGCTTCGCGACTTCGTCTTCGGCCTGGGCCTGGGCGTGGTCACCGGCACCTACTCCTCCCTCTTCGTGGCCAGCCCGGTCCTGGTGGAGTGGCAGCGGCTGAGCGAGCGGCGGCAGCGGCGGCCGGCAGAGGCGGCAGAGGGCGCCGCCGTGCCCGAGCTGGCAGCGGTGAACGCGAGCCCCCTGCCGGCACGGCGGCGGCGTAGCCGCCGACGGAGGTAGAGGCATGCGGGGGCTGATTTCGCTGGGGGTGCTGCTGCTGGCGGCGGCGACGATCTTCGCCCTGCAGAACCCCTCACCCGTCGTCCTGCGGTTTGTGGCCTGGTCGCTGTCCACGACGCTGGCGGTGGCGGTGATCGGCGCCGCGGTGCTGGGCGGGCTGATCGTCTACGTCGCCAGCCTCTTCTCTCACGGGACCATGCGCGCGCGCCTGCGGGCGGCGGAGGCGCGCCTGCGGGAGTGGGAGCGGGAACGGGTCGCCTCCGGCGAGGCTTCCGGCTCCTCACCGCACTCCTAGCCGCCGCCGGCTGCTATACTGGCGGGCAAAGGGAGCGCCGCCCCCTTGGCCGTTAGCGCTTTCCCCCCGACCCGCTGGGTCCTGCGTCCGCCGGATCCGCAGCGGGCGGCCTCTCTCGCCCGCGCCGTCAACCTCAGCCTGCCCGCCGCGCAGGTCCTCCTGCACCGCCGCCTGACTGACCCGGCGGCGGCAGAGCGGTTCCTCCGGGCCGACCTGGCGGACCTGAGCGACCCGGCGGCGCTGCTCGACCTGCCCCGGGCCGCCGCCCGCATCCTGCAGGCCCTCCGCCGCGGCGAGCGCGTGATCGTCTACGGGGACTACGACGCGGATGGTGTGGCCGCTACGGCGATCCTGGTGCGCGGCCTGCGCGCGCTGGGGGCGGAGGTGGCGTTCTTCGTCCCCCGGCGGCAGATCGAAGGCTACGGGCTCAGCGCGCAGGCCGTCAGCCGCCTGGACGCCCCGGGGCTGCTCGTCACCGTCGACTGCGGCATCACGGCCGTGGAGGAGGTGAGGCACGCCGCCGCACGGGGGTTCGAGGTGATCGTGCTCGACCACCACGAGCCGGGGACCGTCCTGCCCCCGGCCTGGGCCGTGGTCGCGCCCACCCGCGGCGACCAGCCGGCGGTCACGCCCTTTGCCGCCTGCGGCCTCGCCTACCAGGTGGTGCGGGCGGTCTGGGAACAGGCGGGAAGGCACCAACAGCCGGAGGAGCTGGTGGACCTGGCGGGGGTGGGAACGCTGGCGGACGTCGTCCCGCTGGTCGGCGACAACCGCATCCTGGCCCGCCGGGGGCTGGAGCGCCTCTCCGCCGCGCCGTCTTTGGGTCTGGGCACGCTGCTGCGGGAGGCGGGCATCGGCGGCCGGGTCAGGCCGCGGGACGTGACCTTCGCCCTGGCGCCGCGGCTGAATGCTGCGGGACGGCTGGGCGACGCCCGCATGGCGGTGACCCTGCTCCTGAGCGAAGACCCCGTCGAGGCCGCGGAGCTGGCGCGGGTGCTGGACCAGGAGAACCGCCGCCGCCAGGACCTGACCGGGCAGGTCCTCGCCGACGCCACCGCCCAGGTGGAAGCGGCGGGGTGGAGCGAGGCGCCCGCCCTGGTGGTCGCGGGGGAAGGATGGCATCCCGGCGTCATCGGGATCGTGGCCTCGCACCTGGTGGAGCGCTACGGCCGGCCGGCTGTGGTGATCGCGGTGGAGGGGGAGGTGGGCAGGGGTTCCGCCCGGAGCATCGAGGCGCTGCCCCTGGTGGACGCCCTAGGCGCCTGCGCCGGCCTGCTGCAGCGCTACGGGGGACACGCCATGGCCGCGGGACTCACCATCGCCCCCGGCCAGATCGAGGCCTTCCGCGGCTGCTTCCTCGCGGAGGCGGGCCGCCGGCTGCGGCCGGAGGACCTCATCCCTACCATCGCCGTCGACGCTGAGCTTGCACTGGGCGATCTGACGCTGGACCTGGCGAGGGAACTGGAGCATCTGGAACCGTTTGGCCCGGGCAACCCGGAGCCCGTCTTCGCCGTGCGCGGGCTGCGGGCGGCGGCCACCCGGGTGGTGGGGGAGGGGCACCTCCGCCTGGGGCTCACCGACGGGCGCGGTTTCATCGAGGCCATCGGCTTCGCCCGGGGGGACGTGGCGGAGATCCTGGCCTTCACCGGAGCGCGCCTCGACGTCGCCGCCAGCCTGCAGCTCGAGCGCTGGGACGACCAGGAGAAGGTCTCCCTGGTCCTGCGGGACCTGACCGCGCCGGGGCTCGACCCGGACGCGGTGCTGGCCGACGGTCGGGTGTTGGTGGAGCGCCTCTTCGCCCGCGCCCCAGACTACCTCGGCGGGGAACTGCGCGGCATCGAGGACGCCTGGTCCTTCTACACCAAGGTGGCCGGTGTGACCTTCGAGGGACGACAGGAGATCATCCCGCACGTGCGCCCGGGCCAGCGGCTGCGCCTGGTCCGCGAGCCGGCCAACCCACACGACCCGCACGCCGTCGCCGTCTGCACCGAGGACGGCCGGCACCTGGGCTACCTGAGCGCCCGCCTGGCCGGCCGGCTCGCCCCCTCGATGGGACCCGCTACACGGCCACCGCCTCGCAGGTCACCGGGGGTGGACAGCGCTCCTACGGCCTCAACATCCTCATCCACCGGGAGGAGGGGGAAGCCCCCGAGGAGCGGCTCCTCTGGATGGCTTGGCGGCAGCTTCCCTCCACGGAGCTCGTCGACCGCCTGCGCATCTACCTGCACCCGGGACAGCCCCTGCGCGAGGTGCAGGTGCGGCTCCTCCTGGCGGCATTGGAGGGCGCTGCGGTGACCACAACG